>JAFAHT010000043.1 GCA_019237095.1 Planctomycetaceae bacterium | reverse complement strand
CCGATGTTGTGGCCGGTGCGGTGAATGAAGTATTCACCGTAGCCGGCGTCGGCGATCACCTTGCGGCAGGCGTCGTCCACTTCCCAGCCTTGCAGGGGCCTGCCGGCAGCGTAGGCGGCACGGACGCACGCGACTGCGGCGTCGCGGGCTCGGGCGACAATGGCGAAGATGCGCTCGTACCTCTCGGGGACGGTCTTGCCCGTGAACCCGACCCGGGTCAGGTCGCTGTAAACCGCGCGGGGCTTGTCGAGCTTGCACCAGAGGTCGATCAGCACGAATTCGCCCGCCCCGATCACCCCGTCCTTGCCGGCAACTGGCTCGTAGTGCGGGTCGCTGCTGTGCGGGCCGACTCCGACAATCGGCGGGCTGTAGGTCGTCATTCCGTGGCGATGAAAGTGAGCCATGATCGCCGCCTGGACCTCGGTCTCGCGGATAGTGCCGCCGGAGCGAATTCGCTCGGCGATCAGGCCCCAGGCGAGGTCGTAGGCCGACGTGGTGCATTTCTCGGCCTCGCGGTGCATCTGCCATTGGTCGTCGTCCCAGGTCGCCTCGAATTGCTCGATCAGGTCTCCGGACGAGACCAGGTCGATGCCGCAACCGCGAACAACCTCGAGGGTGCCTGCGTCCACTTTCGAGACGTAGGGATTTGACACCCGGGGTGCGTATTCCATCGCAACCCGGCGCTTCGCGGCCACGAGCCTGGCAATGCCCGCTTCCAGCTCTTGCCAGGTCAGATAGACGATCTTGCCGCCGGGTAGGTGGTCGAGTGCCGCGGTCTCGATCCGGTGAACCAGCTTGGTTGGCTCGCCCGTCGCGGGAATCATGTAGAGGAACCGCCGCGAGCCGGCCGGCTTCGTTTCCATGTCCAGCACCCGCCGAGCCAGGACGTTGCTGGCCCGGAAGTCGTAGAGCAGCCAGCCATCGAGGCCGGATTCTCGCAAGCTTTGCTGGATCGCGGCAAGATCGAACATTGCATGATTCCTCTGAGGGATTTCATGGAGCGATCCCAGTGATTCCGGGCCCCTTTGGTTCGCGGGGACGACCTCCGGCGCGCACTGATGCCTTGTACCGCCCCCAGGGCCTCGGTTCAAGACGCGACCGGGGAGCATCGTCGATCCCGGTCAGCGTTCCCGCTGTGCTTTGCCCGTCATCGGCACGAACCGCACCGGCGCGATGACCTCGCGGGTGAAGCCTTTCTCGGTCCGCGTGATCCGCACAAGATCCTGGTCCCCGCGGCCAACCGGCGCCACGAGGCGGCCGCCAACCTTGAGCTGATCCAGCAAGGGCCCGGGGATACGCTTCGGCGGCGCGGCGGTAAGCACGATCGCATCGAACGGAGCGCGCTCGGGCCAGCCCTCGTACCCGTCGCCGATTCGCGTGTGCACCGAGCGATAACCAAGCTCCCGAAGCAGGCTCGCGGCGGCTCGGCCCAGCTCGGGAACCACCTCGATCGTATCCACCTCACCAACGCATTCCGCCAGTACGGCCGCCTGATAGCCGGAACCCGTGCCGATCTCCAGCACCCGCATCTGCTTCCTGGGCTCGATGAGCTCGGTCATCAGTGCCACGATATACGGCTGCGAGATCGTCTGTCCCTGACCAATCGGCAGAGGATCATCTCGATACGCCAGACCACCCAGATCCGAGGGCACGAACCTATGCCTGGGCACCTTGCCCATCGCGCTCAGGACGGCCTCGCTGCGAATCCCCCGTTCCCGAAGCTGCCCCTCAACCATCTCGCGCCGGCGGGCCTCATGGTTGGGTCCTTGCACGACCGCCTGAAACTCCGCGGGCATCGGCGATCGTGGATGACCTGTGACGCCGAGCTGCCCGAGCAGACCATGAAGGAGCAGAAAACTCAAGGACTTGATGTTTGCCATGATGCTGTCCCTCTAATCTCGCAGATCGAGGGAAACGACCACGACCGGCAATCGTCACTCCAGGTCGATCAATCGCGCTCCCGTGTCCGACCAGTCACGCACGGGACAACACAATCTGCGAAGGCCTTCCAACCCCATTCTAACAACAATGGCATTAGTCTAATGCAGCTAAGTGGAAAGACTCGAACGGGGGCTCCTCGAATCCTGCCTCTCAGACTTCTAGATTGAGCCCGATGCCAACGACGGCTTCTTGAGCCAAGACGCGAGCGTCGCGGCCTGCGTGATAGGACGGCGATACGACAATGAGCTCACGACAGTGGGCGTTGTCCCACGCGATACGGCGGCGTGGCGCGCCGGCCCCGCCGGTGTGGTCGCCGGCGCCGAGATGAAGAAATGACTGGATTGATCGCTGGTCGAAGCCCTGGAATCGAACCCACCCACTGCGATCGAGTGCGAGGCCGGGGAAGAGGCCTTCGCGGTAATGTTACCGGAGGATGATGGGGTGAAAGCGACATCGGCCCAGAAGTTCATCCCGTTGCCGTCCGAATCAGGGAAGGTGCCGGCGCGATTATAGACGCCGTCACCTCCGGCGACGCTGTTGGACAGGGCTTGCAGCGGCCCGGTGGTGACCCCGCCGTTCGTGAAGAAGCTGCTGGTGATGCCGAAATAGCCCCCGCCCGTGGAGAACGAGGCGATGTAAACCCTGTTGGCCGTGATCGCCACCGGGCTTGAAAAGTTGACCTGTTGCCAACCGTAGGCCGACTCATTCGTGAACGTGGCCGTGGCCAGCAATGTCCCGGTCGAGGACCAAAGATGGCCGACGTGGACGTACCTACCCATCCACGTCTGCTTGTAAAACCGGACCCCTGTCACCTCGCCCGCCACGCTGGCGGTGAACTTGACACCCAGCTCGTACGACCCGTGACTATAGTAGTTCTCCGACGGGACGGAGGAGTTGCCCCAGATGCTATCGGGAGTCGCCGCGGCGCCCCTCGTCGTTGCGCTGGCTACGTTGCTGTAGGCCGAGTCAATGGTTCCAAGTGTCGCGAGGACACGGAAGTAGTAGGTCGTCGCGGCGGACAGGCCCGTCTGCTGGAAGGTGGTGCTGGTGCTGCTCCCGACCTGAGTCCAGCCGGTGCTGCCGTTGAGGCTTTGCTGGATCAGGTAACCGGTGGCACCGTTCGAGCCGGTCCAGGTGAGATTAATTTGGGTCGAGGAGACCGCACTCGCACTCGCTACCAGGTTGGTCGGCGCGGCCAAGACCAGCTTGTCGTACGAGGCCGTGGAGGTGCCATCAAGCGAGCCGACAATCAGGTTGGCGATCGGCGAGCCCAGGCCGGTGACATAGTCGTAGCCGGGGCTGGCCGAATAGTTCGGGGTGCCGGTGCTCGTGCCGCTGGTGATGTCGTGGAAGTCGGTCGGGTTATCGTACAGAATGCTCATCACTTGCTGCGGGCTGGTGCTGTTAAGCGCCGATTGGCCGCTCAGGGCGCGGCCCTGGTCGGCGATCGCCAGCAGCGCCGACCACTGCGGTGCCCCGGCGCTGGTGCCGCCAACCTCCCACCAGCCGCTCCCGCCCTCGAATGGGACGGAGTCATAGACGCAGACGCCGGTTGACGGCGATGCGTCATAGGCGACGTCCGGAGTGGCTCGCGCCGTCGACGTCTGCGTCACCACGCCTTTCTGGTAGGACGGTTGGGACTCGTAGGCGCTGGTGCCGCCGCCGCTGCCACTCCAGCCGACCTCGCTCGACCAGACATTGCCCGCGCCGAGGGTGAGAGCCGTCCCGCCGACGGACAGAACGTTCGGCGAAGCCGCAGGCCACTCGGCGGGCGCGCCGTCGTCGCCCGAGGACGCCACGAACGCCACGCCGGCATGGGCAAAAGAGGTGTCGTACGCCGTCTCGCCCGACCACTCGCCGCCGCCCCAGCTCATCGACACGACATTCGCATGGGACGCGCCGTATTGGACGGCGGTGAGCAGGTCGCCAAAACTAGTGGAGCTGGCCTCGACCAGCATGATGTTCGCCCCGGGCGCCATGGCGTGCGCCCACTCCACGTCGAGCGACTCCTCGAGCTCCCAACCGCCCGTCGGATCGCTGGCCGGATAACTCGTCGTGCCGGTCTCGCTGACCCGCGTGACCGTCGTGGCGGGCAGGTTGAACTCGGAATCGAACGTGTTCAGATCGGACTGGATGTTGGGGTCGTTGTAGGCATCGACGATGGCGATCGTCTCGCCGCTGCCATTGAGAGCAATACTATTAAATCCATATGCTTGCTGGATTTGTGCAGGAGTGTACAGTGCGGAGGGCTGCCCGCCACTTTGCAAGGGCACTGCCAAAAACGTCGGGTGGGCCACCAGCGGCGTCGTGCTGAGCAGCGCGCGCGGTTCGAGATCATCCATCCTCGGCTTCAAGCAACGCAGTGTCGAGGAGCGGCAACGGCGAGATCTGCGTGTTGTTTTCGAACTCATCGGAGAATCCCCTGGATGGTGCAACGGTCGTGTGGCTTCAAGACGGCCTATTCAACGCGAGAATCGGCATGTTCCAAGCAGGCCCGGTCCACCCAAGGACGAGGGCGCGGCGGAATCGTCGGGATTCCTGCGAGAAGCCGGCTCTAATGGTTGTCTGGTCACGGACGGATTGGCTGGCTGTGGGACAAGGCTCACAACAGCATCTGACGACCCTCTCGGCTCGCCCTGACCTCAGGCGCGGACAGGGCCCGAGTACGAAAACGAGACATGGATCTAGATCCCCTTGTCAGGCATCGATGCTCTCAAGGCGGGATGCCACTTCTACTCAAGGTTAGGCTGTTATCACAACCGGTGCGGTGAGGCAGTTTCTCTTTTTCGGTTCGGTCCTTTTTAGTGAACATCAACGGTCGTTCCCGGCCACGTCTCGGATGATCTGATCGCGGAGAGGTGCTGACCCAGTCCGCGGCAGCGGTGGTCCTGGAGAGACGGCCCGGCGACGACATCGACGAGGAGGTCGACGAATGGGAATGGCGGAAGAGAATCTCCTGACGACGGCGGTCTCGATCGAGGGCGGAACGATTCGCCTGACGGCCGAGCGCTGGAGGCACATCACAGAGCGCCATCCCGAGCTCTCTGGCTTGCGAGATGAGGTGATGCAGGCGGTTGCCGATCCCTCTCGACTCCTCGACGGCAACGCCGGGGAGCGTCTGGCGATACGTGAGGTCGAACCCGGCAAGGTGATCGTGGTAGCCTACCAGGAAGGTGAGCCCGATGGTTTCGTTGCCACGGCGTTTCTGAGGCTTTTCTGACCCGTAGAATCAAGCAACTGGAGCGGAGGACTCAGCGATGGCCCTGATCGAACCTCTTGAATACGTCAAGCTGCTCCCCCTGGTGCGTCAGGCTCCCCAGCCCCTGAATACGTCTTACGACGTCGATGGGGACGTCCTTTACGTGAGTTTTGGCCCGCCTCGACCGGCTCCCGATTCGGACTTTTCGGACGACGACATCATCGTCCGGTACAACGGCGAGGAGATCATCGGCTACACCATTTTGCACGCCAGCAAGCGAGCGATGTCCGTCACGCCATAAGCGCCGAGGACCGGCGAGTCGTCGCCAACCGTCTGGCCACGCACCAACGACTGGGACAGACGGGGGAATGAGGCACCGGTTCGGGCTAATTCGGGAAGTACCGGGGTGGGGACTCGAACCCCAGACCTGCGGATTATGAGACCGCTACCCGAATGTTCCAAGGGCATGCCCGGCAACAGCTTGCGTCAAGGCCCTTCGCAGGTTGCCGAACATTTGCCGAACGACACTTGTCAAACCGACCCCGACTTGGCCGCCGTCGTGGCCGCCTGGCCGGAGCTGCCCGAGGCGATCAAGGCCGGCATCCTGGCGATGGTCAAGGCCGCCTCGGGAAGTCGACCAGATTGAGGGGCAAAAGCTATCGGGTGCGAGGAAGGTGAGGTTTGATCGACCCGAACCCCAGGGAATCTTTCCTCAGACCCGAGAATCCCGTTCCCACGTCACGGGGCTCGTGGAACAATGATTGCACGTGAGGCTGCGCGAACGGCTATCCAGAGCGGTTAGGCCAGGATATGACTCCGCTTCCCCTGCTTGCGACAAGAATTTAGGAATGTCCATCTCCGACTCCGCTCGGGTTTTCCGGTGGGCATCCATTTGTGGCTGCAAAACCGAAAACCGGCCCTGACCGCGCAAAGGCCCGCCATCGTCTTGGTGAGATACGAACTCTCGGATTGATCCCCAACCCAGCATGGCCAATCTCATCATGTCCGCTTCAACCGAGGCCGAGGTCACGAAGCCGGGATCACTGGAACGCATCTACTTTCCGGAACTCGACGGTCTCCGGTTCATTGCCTTCCTGATGGTTTACCTGTTCCACGGGGGCCTACCTCCGGGGATGCTGTCCGGTTGGATCGGCTCTGGAGCGTCCCGGGCCATGCGCGAAAACGGAGGGATGGGGGTTCAACTGTTTTTTATCCTGAGCGGTTATCTGATCACCGCCCTCTTGCTCCGCGAGGAAGCGCGGTTCGGCCGGATTGCGCTCTGGGCTTTCTGGATCCGCCGCATCTTGCGGATCTGGCCGCTCTACTACTTGACCATTGTCATCGGGTTTTTCCTCCTCCCCGGGCTGGCGGGGGCGATGGGAACCGACGGATACCGGCAGATGCTCCGCATCCATCTGGTTCCCTTTTCGGGCTTTCTGGGCAACTGGTCGATGGCCTTGGTCGCGCCCATACCTTATGACTGGCTCAGCATTCTCTGGAGCGTGTGTGTCGAGGAGCAGTTTTACCTGATCGTGCCGCTCCTAGTCGCCTGGATCGCACCCCGAGGTCGAATCCCACTGGTGGCGGGACTCATGGCCAGTTCGATCGTGGTGCGCTGGGTTTGCGCCCAGCATTATTCGAGTCAGTTGATGATCGTTTTCAACACATTCGCCCAGTTCGATACACTGTTAAGCGGGATGCTCCTGGCCTTGATCCTGGGGTGGGACCGCAATCGCCCCGGTTTGACCGCCTGGCTGCGGTGGCTCCAGTGGCCATTTTTCGGGGTGGTCGTCTGGGTGATCAGCCAACCCCACCTGGGACATGGGTCGGTGGGGCACCGGACCTGGGATTACGTCTGGGTCTGGCTCTGCGGGGTGGGCATCGTGGTCGTTGCCGTCTGGGGACAGGGATGGCTGCGCGCCGCCTTGGCCTATTCCCGGATGGTCTGGCTGGGCAAGATCAGCTACGGTCTGTACATGTACCATGAAGTCGCGCTTTGGACGCGCGAACAGCTCCTGCACCGGCTCCCCTGGTTTCCCAACAAGGAGCCCTTGCTCGCGATTGGCGCCTTTGCCTTGACTATCGCTCTGTCCGCCTGCTCGTACTATGGTTACGAGCGCCGATTCTTGCAATTCAAACGCGCCTGGACCCGCGTGCCGTCGCGGCCGGTGTGATGGGCAGTTGCCAGTTGCCAGTAATCGGATCCCATTTTGCCACGGGCCACTGATCGACTCTGGCTACCGCCCACTGGACAGACTTCGCATGGTCAGGTCCGGCTTCCGGTTTTCGCGACGAGCCCCGTGTGATAGTATTGGGCCATGGCCGGACCGTTATGGATCGAATACCCGGGCGCGATCTACCATGTGATGTCCCGTGGCAACTTCAGGCGATCCGTCTGCGAGGACGAGCGTGACTACCAGCGGCTCCTCCAAGGACTGGAGCTGACGGTCGGGCGGTTCGGTTGGGACTTGCTCAGTTTCGTGCTCATGCCCAACCACGTCCACCGCCTCCCCATAACCAAAAACCGGCCCTAACCGCGCAAAGCCCGTCTGAGAGCCTGATGAGATTTTGGACCGTTTTTGGGCATCCAAAATCTATCATTCGCAATCCCAAATATAACCCCTTGGATGTTCATCAAAGGTAGATGGTGCTAAGCGCAACAATTCCTCATATATGAACCTAGATCTTGTCACCTCGCTCCGAGAAAATCACGATTTCCCAACGCAAGCCGATCATCCCCGGGGTTGCAACTTATGTTTGTTAGGGGGGCCGGGTCAAAAAAAACGCGGTTCCGCGAAGAAGTCAGAAAGCGGGTGGCACGGACGCGTCCTGGGGCATTCTAGGAGGTCGTGCCAAGTTGGCACGGGAAATGAGGGCAGACGGGCGGGAAGGGGAGGGATGTTAAGATGGGGCAGGACACTTTTGGCCAAGTTGGCACTGTCCACTGCAAGTCTGCTAGAAAGGGCGGGGCCGAGGATGACGCCTTGGGCCGTGACCGCGACGATAGCCAGAGAAGCGCTGCTCCGCTGAACGCTGTCGCCCGCTGCGTCGGCCTAGCCCGACTTTCGCAGGAAAGAATTAAGAGAGAAAGGCTCTATGTTCACTAGGCTATTTATTTTACGTTTGAGATATAACAATGGAGAAGATGCGCTCGAGTATTCGGTCGTTCTGCGTCGCCAAATCGAGCACCGATCAAAATAGTGACTAATTCTCACACTGTTTCCCTTGCATTGCTTAGTAAGATCTGATATGCTTTGCCTACTGTTCTAATTTGTGCATCTTGGCTTGTTAATGCTACTGATCTGAATAGTGA
>JAFAHT010000459.1 GCA_019237095.1 Planctomycetaceae bacterium | reverse complement strand
GCATCGGTCGAGGGCCAGGTGCTTTACGAGCTACACGTCGGCACCTTCACGCCGCAGGGAACCTGGACCGCCGCCCTTCAGCAACTCCCTTATCTTGCCGAACTGGGCATCACCGTTCTGGAGATCATGCCGATGGCGGAGTTTCCCGGCTCGTTCGGCTGGGGCTACGACGGGGTGAATCTCTTCGCGCCGTTTCACGGCTATGGCACTCCCGACGACGTCCGCCGGTTCGTTGACCGAGCCCACGCTCTGGGGCTTGGTGTGATCCTGGACGTTGTTTACAATCATCTTGGTCCCGAGGGCAATGTGCTTGGGCACTACTCTGACGATTACTTTTCACGGAAGTATCAGTCCGAGTGGGGCGATACCTTCAATTTCGATGGTCCAGGCAACGGGCCGGTCCGCGAATTCGTTCTGGCGAACGTCGCTTACTGGGTTGAGGAATTCCATTTCGATGGCATGCGGGTGGATGCCACCCAGAGTATCTACGACAGCAGCCCGGAGCACATCCTTGCGCAGATTGCCCGTCGGATCCGCGAGGCGGCCGGGGACCGGCGAACCCTGATTGTCGGCGAGAGCGAGCCGCAACGCGCTGGTCTGCTGCGCGGCGCGGACCGGGGAGGCATCGGCTTCGATATGCTCTGGAGCGAGGACTTCCACCATACCGCGACGGTGGCCGCGACGGGCAACCGCGAGGCCTACTACGGTGATTACCTCGGCTTGCCCCAGGAGTTGGTCTCGGTGCTCAAGCGGGGTTGGCTCTACCAGGGGCAGTGGGATTTGCGCCAGGGGAAACGGCGTGGCACTCCGGCGCTGGATATCGCGCCGGCGGCATTCATTGGCTACCTTCAGAACCACGATCAGATTGCCAACACGGCCCGAAGCGAGCGACTGCACGCGAGGACGACGCCAGGCCGGTTCCGCGCCCTGAGCGCCCTTCTTCTACTCGGCCCATCGACGCCGCTGTTGTTTCAGGGACAGGAGTTTGCCGCGTCGAGCCTGTTTCTCTACTTCAGCGACGCCCGACCGGAGGTTACCGAGCAGCTTCGCCAGGGCCGCCGGAAATTTCTCGAGCAGTTCCCAAGCCTGGCGACGGACCAGATGCAGGCTCAAGTGCCCAGCCCGAGCCGTCACGATCTGTTCGATCGCTCAAAGCTCGACCTGGCCGAGCGTGACGTCGGCTCGCACGCCGAGGCACTGGCGCTGCACCGCGACCTCTTGCTGCTTCGGCGGCGAGATCCGACTTTCCGTGCCGGCCAGCGCCGGGGCGCTATTGATGGTGCGGTGCTTGGCCCCGAGGCACTGGTGATCCGCTGGTTCGATCCGTATGGACTGGGTGATGACCGCTTGCTGCTCGTGAACCTCGGCGTCGAGCTTCGTTTGAGCGTCGCGGCCGAGCCTCTCCTGGCTCCGCCCTCCGCGGACCGGCGGTGGCGCGCTCTCTGGTCCAGTGAAGAGCCCCGCTACGGGGGTCAGGGCACGGCGGAGCCAGAGACCGAGGAGCTGAACTGGCGGCTGGTCGGTCATGCGGCCATTGTGATGGCCCCGGCGCCTGCCGTGGCCGATGAGGTCCGTAACCCGCCAGGAACCGTCTGACGCGGGCCTTCGTGGTTGAATCGTATAACGGAAAGAACTGGAAGAACGGCCATGGCTGACCTGATCCGCTCTATTCCGAGCCCTTGTCCAAGTTTTGAAGACCGACCCGATCATGGCGAGGGAGACGAAAAGAATAGTGCTGACGCGGAGCACCAGCGCGAGTGGATTGTCACCAATGGTCTGGGCGGGTACGCCTCGGGCACGGTCTGCGGCGTGCCGACGCGGCGCTATCACGGTCTCTTGATCGCCGCTCTGCGGGCGCCGCTCAGCCGGACCATGATGCTCAACCAGCTTCACGAGCAGGTTGTTGGTGTCGACGGCGAGCCGGTTGACCTGGTGCCTGGAGCCCTTGCCGACCGACCCGAGCACGAGTCAGAGGGCCGGGTTGTCGAGTTTCGGCTCGAGATGGGCTTGCCAGTCTGGTGGATCGAGGCCGCGGGTATCACCCTGGAGAAGCGGCTGCTGATTCCTCACCTCCAGAATACGGTTCATGTTTCCTACCGGCTGGTCGAGGGCAAGAACGTCTCGGCGGTCGGGCTCCATTTGCGGCCACTGGTGCATTTCCGCTCACATGATGCGCCTGTTGATTGCTCTCATCCGGGTCCCTACCGGTTCACGGCCTGGGACAATCACTACGAGATCTCGGCGGGCCAGGGCATACCGCCCTTGCGGATGACCCTGGATGGAAACAGTGCGGCCTTCACGCTCGACGCCGCGCGGTTGACCGAGATTCTCTTTTCGCTGGAAGTCCAGCGGGGCTATGAGTCAACTGGCGACCGGTGGAGCCCGGGATTCTTCCACGTCGAGTTGACCGCGGCAAGGCCAGTCACGCTCATCGCGTCGGTTGAGCCGTGGGAAACGCTCCTGGCGATGAGCTTTGACGAGGTCATGCGGGCCGAGCGCGGGCGCCGGTCGCGGCTGATCAAAGCCTCGCGCCTTGCCGCTTCAGGCGTTGCAATCGACAGCCCCGTTGCCGCCACGTACCGCGGGGTTTTTGCCAACGACAGCAGCAAGCCCGGAACGACCGGCGCGGCCGGACCGGCATCCAGCGACGACGGTGCATTTCACGACGAGCTTGTCCTGGCCGCGGATCAGTTCCTGATCGTACCCGCGGGTCGAGTCAAGGATGCCGCTCGCGCGCATGCCGCTGGCGAGGAAGTCCGCACCGTGATCGCCGGCTATCACTGGTTCACCGACTGGGGCCGCGACACCATGATCAGCCTCGAGGGCCTGACCCTGGCCACTGGCCGGGCCGCCGAGGCCGGGTACATCCTCCGCACCTTCGCCCACTATATCCGCGACGGGCTCATTCCCAACCTGTTCCCGGAAGGCGAGACCGACGGCCTTTACCATACCGCGGACGCGTCGCTCTGGTTTTTCCACGCGGTCGATCGTTACCTGGAGTGGACCCACGACCGGGAGAGCCTGTTGGCCGTCTTGCCGAGGTTGCTCGAGATCGCCGAGCATCACATCGCGGGCACCCGGTTTGGCATCGGCGTCGATCCCGGCGACGGACTGCTTCGCCAAGGTGCCCAGGGGTACCAGCTCACCTGGATGGACGCCAAGGTGGGCGACTGGGTGGTCACGCCGCGACGGGGCAAGGCCGTGGAGATCAACGCCCTATGGTACAACGCGTTGCGGCTCCTGGAGGGCTGGTTGCGCGAGTGTCGCGGTCAGGATGACACGGACGCCGAGCGGTACGCCCGCGCCGCGGAGACGGCACGGACCTCGTTCAATGACCGGTTCTGGTACGGCTCCGGAGGCTACCTTTACGACGTGGTGGACGGTGAACGCGGCGACGACCCCGCTTGCAGGCCCAACCAGCTACTGGCTTTCTCGCTGAAGCATGAGGTGCTCGACCGCAGCCGGTGGGAGCCTGTGCTGAAGGTCGTCCGCCGGCGGCTTCTGACCCCGGTCGGCCTGCGCTCGCTGGCGCCCGAGGACTCCGACTACAAGCCACGCTATTTCGGAGACTTGCGCACTCGGGACGCGGCCTACCACCAGGGCACAGTCTGGGCCTGGCTGATCGGCCCGTTCGTTGACGCCTGGCTCAAGGTGCACCCCGGCGACCGCCAGGGCGCCCGCGGCTTTCTCGAGGCCTTCCGCCCGCATCTTAGCGAGGCTGCGCTGGGCACGATCAGTGAAATCTTCGACGCC
>JAFAHT010000456.1 GCA_019237095.1 Planctomycetaceae bacterium | reverse complement strand
CACGTTGGAGTCAATTCCCGACGAGCCGCCCGCCGAACTCGGATCGGAACGTCTGCCGGCCGATCGTTCCGCGGCTCCCCGTCCGCCCCGCGCGAGTTCACCGCGACCCCTGAGCGAGCCCTCGGCCCCGGCCGTCTCCCGGCCGGCCCCGCCGCGCAGCTCGTCAACCATGTTCGGCCAGCTTCTGGGCCCAACGGGCTCGAGCGACGAGACCGCCGGGCCCCGCAGCTCGATCATCGTCGAGCCCCGCTCCGACCCGACGGCCGATGCCGCGGTCAAGCGGCGGATCGAGAAGCAGGTTCAGCAAGCCGTGGGCGACCGCGTCCGTTCCGTCGAGATTCGAGTCTCCGGCCGTTCCGTGGTGATCCGCGCCCAGCCTGCCCGCTTCTGGCAGCGCCGGAGCGTCCGCCGCAGCCTGGAAACCATGCCGCTGCCGTCGGGCTACCGCGCCCGAGTCGAGATGATCGACTGAGGGCTGGTCAACGACCGTCGCGTGAACGCGGCGGCTTGCAACTGTACTCGGCATCGAAGAATTTCGATGTCTTTCCGCTGCCTTGGGACAATTGACTGTGCCCCTGGCACAGTATCCATTGTGCCGCTGTTCGCCCCTCGCGGGGCAGAACCTGTACGAAGCGTCTCACGACGAGTTCGGATGCCCGTGTTGAAACTGGTGCTCCCCCGGAGGAGAGTGTCTTACGGACGATAAGTCGATTATCCCAGGAAGAGACTTGGTAAACAAAGAACGTTTCTTCTTTTCAACATGGGATGGCGGCAATTCCTCCGCCGCCTGAACGCGGCGGCTCCCTCGCCGGAAATTAGTGGCGAGTTTGTGACGACGGTGTGACTCGCCCCGCCCTACGGGCCAAGGTCTAGGCTCACGACAGGACCCACCAAGCCAAGGCATTTCTGGTCGATTCCTGCGCTGATCGCACCGTCTTCAGCGCGAACCTACTGTCTCGCCTCGGATTTCCGCCGACCCTGGCACCGGCGAGCTCGAGCCTTCAGGGAATCAGCGGGACTTGTGGTTTTGTGCTGGTCAGAACCGTGCTCGAACTGACCCGCGATGACGGCGGTCCCGCACCCATCCGCGGCGAGTTTGCCGCGTTCATCGACCCTACTGCTACAGACCTGAGCATCCTCGGGCGCGATGTTCTCTACCATTTCGACCTGATCCTGAGTCGCCGCCGCAACGAGGTTCTGTTGCTGGCGCCCAATCACCAGTACCGGGTCGAGCTGATTTGATCTGTGTTCTTTACGTTAGGCCATCGGCCAGATGGCTGAGAGGGAAGCGGAAGGGACCACTTACTTTCTGGCACGTGGGAAACGTGGGTGGCCGCCAACGTCGGCTTATACAAGACCCCTTTTTCACCGGTACTGAACGGGCGTTTGGTAGAGAAAAGTAGAGATTGACCGCTTTTCTCGCCACGACGCCTTCGGTCGGCGAGAGTCGCCATAGCCCCGCGCCGCGGGCAGAGAATTGAAGCTATGAGAGGGAGGTGAAGGTCGACGCGACGGTTTGCAGAACCGTTGAACCTGGGGACGACTTGAGGAGTTTTACCCAATCGCCCGTTTACCCAGACCCGGAGCCCTGCAATATTACTGCCGCCAATGGTGTCTCGCCGAATGCTAACCAGGCTTTCACTTTGACAGTCACGAGCCCGGACGATTAAACGTATTAAAAAGAGAAGCGTGGTAGGTTGCATACACGCATAAGTGCTCCCAGGAGATTCAGCATGAATCGCACGACATTGATAGTCGGGATAGTCTCGCTGCTGTTCGGGATGGCCTCATTAGTGATTCAGGTTCCGTGACAAGTGCTACCCTTCCATCGAACGACATGGGTTTTCTCCGTTCTTGTGTCGATGGCGGGCCCGATGTTCCGACGACTGATCCAGAATTCTAGGCGATTGCGACCAGATCTCGCCAGCGGTGTTGATCGGAGTTCGAAAGAGTTTGCCGCTTTTGCAAGTTTTTCACGATTGATTGTTATTTTTGACTTTCTTGCCTGGTGCCGTCAGGTGGTCACGGTTCTAATCGAAGGCTCGGACATCGTCGCTGTGATTTCCTGGAGACCTCTATCTCAACCTGGCTCAACATAGGCGAGAGTGGCTCATCAACCGCGGGAAATGCTCGAAATCCTTGGTTTTTCCTGGAAACCCAGCTTGCCTGCAGCGGCTGCTGGCTCGTGCATGATCGCCTCGAAGGTCAGGGATTGTTTCGATCGAGCGACCGTCGAACCAGTTTCTAACCGCCCAAGCCATCGTGACTTGACCATTTGGCATGACTATTGCTAACCTACCTGCCGCACGTCTGCCCAAGGTCATCATCCTCCCCTCCGCTTGTGCAAGACTGATTGGGGTTAACCAGTCACGAAGCCGTAACGGATGCAGAGTCTCGCATTCAAGAACGCAGGCGAGGTTCGAAAAAGGTCTGGTTTGTCGTAAATCCAAGAATGAGGCAATTGTCTCTGGGCAGCCAGGACGGCCGCTCGAGGTTGAGCGAACAGGAGGTTCGTGATGACCGTCTTCAAGTACCTTGCCTTGAGCGGCTTGATCTGCGGATTGCTGGCGCCGTCGGCGTTCGCAGCACCTATTGCCTCGACCTCGGGAGAGTGGTGGTGGTGGTCACCGGCCTACGCCAGTTCAGCCACCAGCAACTCGTCCTCCGGTCTATACGCCCAATACACCAATTCTTTCTCTGACCCCTCGGCGACCAGCGCCTCCGGAACGGCCCCGGTCTTCCTGTCGAATTATGTCCCCGACACCTCCGCCGCGGGGCTCGCTCCTACCCCGGCTAATTCCCTGGTGGCGGACGCCAACGTGAACCTTGGCTCAAGCCCCTATCCGCTGGAGAGTACCATCACGACCGGCAACGCCCAGCCCTGGTATAACAGCTCGCAAATCGCTAGCTTCTTTGGCGGTCAACCGAGCGCTCAGCAGGTGGCCTCCTTCGACAATGTTGTCATGCAGCGGGTCGAGCAGACATTCCAGCAAAGCGGAGTTCCCCTCGCGCTGACCTTGAACTCGACCGACCCTGCCGCCCACACACTTAGCCTGGTCTCCAATACCACCAGTAATACAACCCCAGGGGTCATCGGAATGACGCAGATTGGGGCCAGCGGTTTTAGCTTCATCGACCAGGAAGCGAAGTCCGCTCAGTCGCTCGATCAGCTTGAATGGATCGTCGCCCACAACATCTCCCATGAGCTCATGCTCGCTTTAGGGGTCGGCGAGAACTACGACCAGACGGGCAATTACATAGACGCAAGGAATGCGAACTGGGCGATGATGGTCGACCCGAATGCCACGTTTAGCCAGGCCGCGGCCCAGGCACTGCAAGCAGCTCTCTCCTCGTCGAACTCCACGGGCACAACGGGCGTCCAGGACGCACAGGTGATCGGCCCGCAGCCCGTGCCCGAGCCGACGACCGTGGCCTGCTGGCTCGCCGGGCTCTCGGCCGCCGCCCTCATGCGTCGGAAGCTGATCGGCACCAGGTGAGAAACCAGCCCGTCAGCTCAAAAGGGCCACGGCTCCAACCGATCCCCTCCGTCAAGCCATAAGCCGATAGCAAAGCCCGACCTCGCGAAGCCTTCCCGACTTCATCTTACTCCGGATAAAGCCTTTTCTTGGGCCGGGTCGCTCCAGGGATTACTCCCTGGAGCTCCCACAGATCCGGGCGTGCACGTTAAATGCACCCGGTTCATCACATTGTGGAATCGCTGTCCCCCACACGACTGGGTGGTTTCGCGGTGACACGCTGGTGAGGCACGGTGTCCTCGGCATGGTTCCAACTCCCCGTCCACAACGCGGCACCCCCTTCGCTCCACGGGGTCCGGGAGGGCCGTTCCCCCGCCTCAACACTACTATGG
>JAFAHT010000410.1 GCA_019237095.1 Planctomycetaceae bacterium | reverse complement strand
ACACCGTGGTCCTGGATGGCCCGCTGAAGATCGAGACAGCGGTCTGACGGGAGCCCTGCGCAACCGACGGGGACGGAGTCCGCCCGGGGGAAACGACCGGGACGCCCCCCTCCTCATCATGATCAAGTGTTTGGGGTTTGCGCACCTCTCCTCGGACGATGTGCAAAGACATTAGGGACTACATCATGTTCGACCGTTTGCATCTTGTCGCCCCGTTCGCTGCGTTCCTGATCGGCGTGTGCGCGCTTCGGACCGTCCGCCGGATCGCGACGGCGGTGGGATTCGTGGACAATCCCGACCGATGGAGGAAACTCCACGCGGCGCCGATCCCGCTCGGCGGAGGCATCGCGCTGTGGTTGGCAACCTGGTCCGGATGGGGCATCAGCCGACTCTGCGGTCCTGCGGACACCGGGGCGGACGGGGATGCGGGCTGGTTCGCCATCGGCCTGGCGATCGCTTCCTTCGTGGTCCTCGGCCTGGGAGTTATTGATGACAAGTATGGCCTGCCGGCGCGCCGGAAGCTCGCCGGGCAGGTGGTCGCGGCTGTGATCCTGGTGGGCTTGGGCCTGCGGATCGACGCCTGGAGCGCCTTCGGTGTCGAGGTCAAACTGGGGATCCTCGCCTACCCCATCGCCGTTTGCTGGATCGTTCTCGTCGTCAACGCGTTCAACCTGGTCGACGGGATGGACGGCTTCTGCGGCAGTTTGGGCCTCGTCGCCGCGCTCGGGATCAGCTTCCTCGCGTACCGGTTGGGGCGTGTGGGGGACGCGATTCTCGGGCTGGCCCTCGCGGGTGCATCGGCCGCTTTCCTCAGGGACAACCTCCCGCCGGCCAGGGTTTACCTGGGTGATGCGGGCAGCATGACGCTCGGGTTGATGATTTCCGCCCTCTCCGTCCGGGCCTGCTCTGACGGCTCCGGCACCGCCGTCTCGTTGCCGCCCCTGGTCGCGCTGTTGACCTTGCCGCTGCTGGACGTCGTGACCGCGATCGGCCGGCGTTCGATCACGGGCCGCTCGGTCTTCACGCCCGACCGCGGACACATCCACCATTGCCTGAAGAGTCGCCTCGGCAGCACGGTCGCTGCGCTAGGTGCCGCCGTAGGCCTGGCAACGCTCGGGGCCGGCGGGGCTGCGCTGGCGAAGGTGGATGGCCTGGGCGACCTTGCGTCCTGCCTTGCCATCGTCATCTCCGTCGGCCTGCTCGTGGGCACGAAGACTTTCGGGAGATCCGAGTCGCGGCTCCTGTTATTCCAGATCCGAACGGCTCTGACACCATTCCTGACAGGTGGGGCGGTTCGACAAGGAGGTATCAAGCGGGCGTGCCACCTCCACGGCATCCGGGACTGGGCGGGCGTGTGGGACGCCCTGATCCGCGAGGTCGAGGACGCTGGGGTGCGGCGAGTCGAGCTTGCCATCGACATGGCCGCCGCTGGCGAGGTTTACCACGGCCTTTGGATTTTGCCGGCGGCGTCGGGAGACGATCAGTGCTGGTCGGTCGTCCACAACCTTTACGCCGGGGGTGTCCCGGCGGGAGTCCTGCACGTGGCGGGCAGCATCGACGCGTCTCGGTCCGCCTATCTTGCCAAGGTGGAGGAGCTTGTCCGGATGCTGGAGGGCCAACTCGGATCGGACGTCCCTCCCCCGTCGTCCTCCGTGGTCCCGTCGCCGTCTTGCGTGCCGATGTCCGCGCCGCTGACGTGAACGTAGCGTCGGTTGTCGGTTGTGAGTTGAGCGGCCTCGTGTCTTCACCGACCACCGACCACCGACAACTGACAACTGATTCAAATGGGCAGGTCAGCATGACAATCTTAGGGCCGACCGGGGTACCCCCGAAACGATATCTGGACGCCGCCAGCGACGTTGCCGACGACTTTCGGCCGCTTGAGCCGGCCACGGAACCCCGCGCGCCATCGTTGCGGATCGTCCATCTTGGCAAATACTTCCACCCGGCCCACGGCGGCATCGAGCGAGTGGTACGATCGCTAGCGCACGCGCAGGCCAGGATCGGCTGCTCGGCGCGCGTGATCTGCATGGACCACGAGCGGGGCCGCGCGACCCGTGTTGAACAGGATGGGCCGGTCGAAGTCGTGCGGCTCCGCCGGGCGGCGAGTTTTTGCAAGATCGACCACTGCCCCGACCTGCCGAAGGCGCTTCGCGATTCCGGGGCCGACCTGCTGCACCTGCACACCCCGAACCCGTCGATGATCCTCGGGCTGATGCTCTCCGGCGTTCGTACGCCATTGGTGGTGAGCCATTACAGCGACGTCGTCAAGCAACGTTTGCGTCGGGTGCTCTTCAGTCCGATCGAACGGGCGTGTTACGACCGGGCACGGCTGGTCTTGTCGGTATCGCCTCCATACATTGCCGGGTCAGCCCTGCTGCGGCGCTATCCCGACCGGGTGGCCGTCCTGCCGATCGGCCTGGAGCTTGCCCCATTCCTGGCCCCGGCGCCCGAGGTCAGGGAGCATGGCGATCACTTGAAACGCTCTTATCCCGGCCCGCTCTGGTTTTTCTGCGGCCGGCTCGTGTACTACAAAGGACTCGAAACCGCATTGCTGGCCCTGCGGTTCGTCCCGGGCACCTTGCTGATCGCCGGCGATGGGCCGGCGCGTACTCATCTGGAACGGTTGGCGGCACGGCTTGATCTGAAGGGCCGGGTCCGGTTCCTGGGGAAGATACCTCGCGACGAAGACCTGGCCGCCTACTACCTGGCCGCGGACGCGTTCTGGTTCCCCTCGAACGCACGCAGCGAGGCTTATGGGCTGGTGCAAGTCGAGGCCATGGCGAGCGGCTCCCCGGTGATCAACGCCGCGATCCCGCACAGCGGGGTGCCCTGGGTGAGCCGCCATGAGGAGACCGGCCTGACGGTGCCGGTGGACGACCCGGCGGCGTTCGCCGCCGCGGCGCGGCGGCTCCTGGAGGAGCCCGGCCTGCGCAACCGGCTGGCCGCGGGCGCACGGGCCAGGGCGATCTCCGAATTCCAGTGCGACGCGATGGGTCGGCGGTCACTGGCGCTCTACTCCACCACGCTCGCAGCCGCACGACAGGACTCGAGCCCTGAAGGCTCTATCAATACATGAACCAGCCAAATTATACGGCCGAACACCCCAAGTGACCGGGTCGTATTACACAACAGGAGCTTGTCTGTGAATTTAAACGCCAGCGATTCCGTAAGGATCACAGCTATCATTCCGACCCGCGGAAGGATCGATTCCCTGTGTCGTGCCCTCGACTCGATTCGCCGTCAGATCTTTGCTGGGGGGGTCGAGATAATCGTCGTAGATGACATGTCGGACCCGCCGCTGCCGGCTCTTCCCGCGGATGTCAAGGTTATTCGGTTCGAGGAGCACGTCGGGGCTTGCGCAGCGCGGAATGCTGGTGCCCGCGTGGCGCGGGGGGACTTCCTGTTATTCATGGACGACGATGCTGAATTGATCACCCTCGATGATTTGGGCCGAGCGGTTGATTGGTTCGCCCATTGGCCAAAGCTTGGTGTCATTGGCTTCCGACAACTCACGCCGGATAAGCAGGTTCATTATATGCAACCCGTCGCCGCGGACGAACCGGTGAGAACAGGGCTGTTCTTCAGTTACGGGTGTTTGGTGCGGCGCCAGGCCTACGAAGCCCTCCGGGGGATGAATGAAGAGTTCGGCTATTATTATGAGGAAGTCGAGTTTACTCTGAAGCTTTATGCAGCGGGCTATGATATCATTTATGATCCTACGTTAATGGTAATTCATCATCAGGACAAGCGGCACCGGGACCTGGTATATATCTACCGCCAGCTCGCTCGAAATGCGTGCCTAAGCTATCTCATTCACTACCCTGCCTTGATGCTACCCCCTCTGTTTTTCAAGAGACTGTGTTTGTACGGAAAACTCACCGGCCGACGATTCCCAAAGCCGGTGGACGTATGGTGGCTAATAGTAGAGTTGTTCCGTTTACGCGGCTACGTGTGGCGTAACCGTAAGCCGTTGAGATGGTCGGTGATCAGAGGGTTCCACCACGCATGCGGCCGGGCGGACCGGATCGATCCAGAGCTTACAGAAAGGTCGGTGCGATGCCGACCATGTGATCAGCCGGTCGATGCAGCGGCTAGCCGACATCGGCATCGATTACGGACTAGCGTCATTTGATATGCTGATATCCCTTCGATATGCCTGATCCTCTCGGCACCTTTGATATGTTACTCAGTTAGTGATATGTTCTCAAGGTCGCTTCTTTTTTGCCTGATGAACGGATTGTTTGACAGCTCGAATCTCCTTGGCAATCGCCGGGGCCTCTGGCGGGACTTGCCTGCTAGTGCAACACGATATTTTATTCAACGCGGCCGCATGCATCGTCCCGCGATCGGCCGCTGTAGAACTCGTTGCCGATTCCGACAAGAAGAAACTTATGCGCATATTGTACGTTAATGCTGGAAACCTGTACGGTGGCGTCGAAGTCCTCCTGACGGCCCTGGCCCGGCACCGCGGCGTCTGCCCCGCGATGGAGCCCCATTTCGCCACCTGCTTCCAGGGGCGTTCAAGCGAAGAGTTGGCCGCCTCCGGTGTGCCGGTACACGTGCTCGGCGAGGTGCGGGTTCGCCGGCCACTGAGCGTCCTGGCGGCGAGAAGACGGCTGGAAAGCCTAATTCGGCGCGAGCGGTATGACGCCGTAGTTTGCCATTCCGCCTGGGCTCAGGCGATCTTCGGGCCCGCAGTGCGAGCCGCTGGCGTGCCCCTGTTGTTTTGGCTCCACGACCCACCCGAGAAACGGACGTTGCACGGGCTGGAGCACTGGGCGCGGCGATCTCCGCCGGATCTCACCCTTTGCAATAGCCATTACACGGCCGATCGGGTCAGCCGTCTCTACCCGGCCTCAGCCTCTTACCTGGTCTACTGCCCTGTGGCGCCGCCGGAAATGCCCCGTTCGGCGTCCGACCGGGAGGCGACGAGGGCCGAGTTCGCCGCGCCGGTCGGGGGGACGGTCTTCCTTCAGATCGGCCGCTGGGAGCGGCACAAGGGTCACCTGCTCCACCTGGAGGCCCTGCGGCGTCTTGCGGGCCGGAGAGACTGGTGCTGCTGGCAAGTGGGGGCTCCCCAGAGGCCGCAAGAGGCCAAATACCTGGCCGAGGTTAAGGCCCTGGCCGTCCGAGTGGGGATCGCAGACCGGATCCACTTCCTCGGCTGGCAGGACGACCTGGGCCGCATCTTGGCGGCGGCTGACGTATACTGTCAACCGAATATCGGTACCGAACCCTTCGGAATTAGCCTGATAGAAGCTTTGTATGCCGGTCTCCCGGTTGTCAGCACGGCACTGGGAGGGCCATCGGAAATTGTGACGGAGGCTTGTGGCATCCTGGTGTCTCCGGCCGATCCCGCCGCCTTAGCCGACGCACTGGCCGCCTTGGTGGACGACCCCGAGCGACGTGCCCGCTTGAGTGCCGGCGGCCCGCTTCGGGCAAGGGAGTTGTGCGACCCGACGAACGCTCTGGGGCGTCTAGCAGAGGTGCTGGGGCAGTTTTCGGTGGCGTGAATCACTAGCTCCCAATACGGCCCTGACCCGATGACAGCTTGGTTACATGATGTCTGGACCCGCCTGAGTAAGATAATGCTGATGCTGAAGAACGAGTTCAACGCCTTCCAGTCCGGCATCTATATCGGCCCACCTGACCGCACTCGTCGAGGCCGACCTTCGACGCATCGCTGGAGAATGCGGGTGGTTGGACGTGGCCGTGGCTTACACCGGCAGCGGCCGGATCCCGGGGACCGCCTGGCACTGGCCGCGATCGTTGTCCCGGTCAGTCACTCGCAGCTTTTCCGACAACGTGCTGGCGATCGGGCGGAGGTCTGCGGACGGCCTTGGCCCGGTTGTCGACCGGTGGGGCGACTGACACCAACGCGGCCGCGAAGCTCCTGCGGTTGGTGGGAGGTGGGGCGTGAAGCAACTGCTCAAGCGGACGCTGCTGGCGGCCGCTCCGGAGTGGACGACCGGGTTGTTATCGGCCCGGGCGCGGGCTCACTCGCATCGTATTGTACGCGAGTGGAGACTGAATTTACTGACCGAGAAGTTACTCGCGTCCCTCGGCCCCTTCGTGCAGTCTGGGCCATTCCAGGGAATGAAACTCACCCCGAAGTTGCACCAGGAGCACCTCGGTCCCTTCCTGCTCGGGACATACGAGTTTCAACTTCACCCGTGGATTGCGCAGATCGCTGGCGGGCAGTATTCTCAGATGATCGATGTCGGCTCTAGTTTCGGGTACTACGCAGTCGGGCTCGCCCGACTGTTCCCTGATATACGAATGGTCGCATTCGACACCGATTGGTGGGCCCGGTCCGCGTGCCGTGAAATGGCGTTGGAGAACCGGACAGCGAACGTGGAGGTGGCCGGGTTCTGTTCACCAGCTTGGCTTGACCGGAATCTACGGCCCTCGAGCTTGATCCTGTGCGACTGTGAGGGTTATGAGGCAGAACTCCTCACCAGATCAACAAGCAGCGCCTTAAGCTCGGCAACGGTCATAGTCGAGACGCATGATATGATCAAGCCCGGGGCTACCGACGCGATCCGTAGGTCGTTTGCCAGGTCGCACCATGTAGCAACGGTGGTCGCAGACCTGGAAACTGTCCCAATCCCGGCGGTTGACCTTTCGTTCCTAACCGCCGATGAGGCTCGCTCCGCCCTCCGAGAGGTACGCGGTCCCCAGACCTGGCTCCTTCTGACCCCTAATGTAAGACCGCCTCGATGACACCCTCGTTACTTGATGTCGAGACCCGCGCCCAGCAGAGCCTGGGAATCAGTCGGCAAATCACTGGACTGAGCGAGCCTCGCAAAGATGTCGAGACCCGCGCCCGGCAGAGCCTGGGAAACAGTGGTGACCCGATCTACCGAGCGGTCGCCGATGCTGTCGCCGAGCGTCACTCCGGCGGTGGCATCCTCATCGACGTCCGCTGCGGGGCCGGCAACTTGTGGAGCTACCTCCGATCCCGGTTCGATAGATACGTTGGGGTCGATGTAGTTCGCTATGAAGGTCTGCCAGACACGGTTGAGTTCCACCGAATTGACCTGGATACTGGCCGGGCTCCGTTACCGGACGGGGCCGGAGATGCGGTGGTGGCCGTCGAGACGATCGAGCACCTGGAAAACCCCCGTGCGTTCGTCCGGGAGCTGACCCGGCTTGCCAGACCTGGGGGGTGGATGGTCGTCACGACTCCGAACCAGCTCAGTCTGCTGAGCAAGATGACCCTGGTAGTTAAGAACGAGTTCAACGCCTTCCAGTCCGGCAGCTACCCGGCCCACCTGACCGCACTGCTCGAGGCCGACCTTCGAAGGATCGGCGGAGAATGCGGATGGTTGGACGTGGCCGTGGCGTACACCCACAGCGGCCGGATCCCGGGGACCGCCAGGCACTGGCCGCGATCGCTCTCCCGATTGATCCCTCGCACCCTGTCGGACAACGTCCTGGTGATCGGACGCTCACCGACGGCCCCGTCTCGGCCTTCGACCGGGCGAGTGGCTGACCCATGAGTATCGTCTTCCTCTTGATCGCATTCGCCGGGGCCCTCCTGGCCAGCTTCCTGTCGTTCGGGTGGGGGTTCCTTGCCGTCTTGGCGCTCCAGTACTTCAACGGCGTGATCCCGGCCAACGACCCTAAGATTTTCAGGACCTTCAACCTTCGCCCCTCGCTCCGCTGGATTGCTCGGCACGGATTCTCCTGGACGGACCGCATGTCGGATGGCCCCACGTGTTTGGATTGACCGGGGAGGAAATCCTTCATGGCGACGCCCAGCGTTTTGGCTATTCCAACCTTCGAACCTGAATCGGGACAATTCACCGCGACCGTCCCTGACAGCACGAAACAGCAGCCGTCTCTATGGGGATTACCCGAGTGGTTTGCGGTCTCCCAGGTGGCCGGGCCTGCGTTGTTGTACCTACCTGGGTCCCAGCCGTTCCGGGTCCCCCTCCGGATGGGGGTGTTTGCACTCAGCCTGATGGGGCTTGTCTGGTGCCTGCGGAGGTCACGGTTCGCGAGGGTCCATCCATCGTGGATCTTACTTGTGAGCGCTGCCGTTTACATGGCGGTCATGCTTCTTCATCCGGCCACCAACACTACGATGGCTGGCCTGGCGCAGATCGGGATGCATTTCGCCGTCGCGGCGCCGTTATTCTGGGCGCCCTATTACTTTCTGGGCGGCTATCAGCGCCTGGCTCGTGTGCTGACGATACTCTGGGCTCTTAATGGAGCCAGCGTTGTGGTCGGAATCCTCCAAGTCCGCGATCCGGGAACCTGGATGCCGGCAGAGTTCAGCAGCAACCTGACAAACAGGCAAGGCTATCTTCGTGATCTTCAGTATCGTGCCGGCGACGGCACTATGACGCAGCGTCCTCCGGGATTAGGGGACAGTCCAGGGGCCGCGTGCGGTGCCGGTATGTTCGTGGCGATCCTGGGGCTCGCTTACCTGGGAGTGCCTGTATCGAAATCGAGAAAACTGCTTGGGATCTTGATGGGCATGGCAGGGGTCGTCGTCATCTTTCTGAGCCACGTCCGCAGCTCGCTGGTCGTAGTTGTCGGCTGTGCAGTCATTTATTCGATCATCCTGGTGGGGCAGGGACGCTTGAGAACCGCATTGACGCTCGCGTTATTGATGGCGGTGTGCGGCTTTTATTCATTGCTTTATGCGGAGTCGTTGGGCGGCCAAAGCACCGTCGACCGATTCGCCACGCTGCTGGAGGACGATCCCTCGAAAGTCTACGAAAAATCCTACCGTATGGGGGCGGTGACCGGTGCTTTCGATACGCTCCTCGTTGAACATCCGCTCGGTGCCGGCCTCGGTCGGTGGGGAATGATGCGAGTGTACTTCGGTGATGAGACCAACTATAATTCCCCCATGATCTGGGCCGAGGTCCAATTCCAAGCTTGGATTATTGACGGAGGTATCGTGCTTCTGTCTCTCTATCTGATTGCCCTCGCCGTGGCGGTCCAGCGTTTGGCTCGGATATGCTTCTTTCATCAATCGTTGGAACTGCGTCGGTGGGCAGCAGTGATCGTCATGCTCTCGGCGGGCCCGATAGCCTTCCTGTTCAGCTACTGTCCGTTCTATTCACAATTGGGCATACAATTCTGGTTCTTGATCGGGGCCTTCGAAGGCCTGGCACAAGGCGAGGAGGGAGATCCTGTACCAGAGGATCGAGGCGAGACCGGCATCCCTCTGAGCCCCGAATCTGTCGGTGAAGACGGTTCCTGAGAACCATCAAGACGCCCGGGATTCTCTCGACTCGGGAGGACCACGAGGAACGTCACGGCCTGGCCAGCGATCTGCCCGCGGGGAGAAGCGTCGCCCTTGATCCGGATTATGCCCACGACCTACGGATCACTCGTCGGCGATGATCGCCTCGGGTCGATTCTCCCAGCTCACGAAAGAAGCCTCGCAAGTAGGGCAGCGATCATGCGGATCTTGATGGTCGGGCACCCGTACGTGGTCGGTCTGAATCGCAACCTGTGCCGCGCCGTGGCCGAGGCGGGGGGACCGAGAGTCGAGGTGACCGTCGCGGCCCCTCAGTACGTCGCGGGCGATCTCCGCCCCATCCACCTCGAGAATGTTGAGGGGCAACCCTACCGCCTGGTCCCCATCCCCGCTCGGTTCACTCGGGTGCCGCATCTGTTACACTATGGGAAGGCCCTCGGAAGCTTGCTCCACGACGCGCACTGGGACGTGATCCATGTCTGGGAGGAGCCCTACGTGACGGCTGGGTGGCAGATCGCCCGCGCGGCGCCCAGGTCCGCCGCGCTCGTATTCTCCACGTTCCAGAACTTGAGTAAGACGTACCCGCCTCCGTTCAACTGGATGGAGAGATCGAGCATGGTGCGGGCCTCCGGTTGGACGGCCTTCGGTCAGACGATCGAGGAGACCCTCTGCGATCGGCCCGGCTATCGCGGCAAGCCCAGGCGACGCATTCCGCTGGGGGTCGACCTGGAGTGCTTCCACCCGGACCCTCAGGCCGGCGCCGCGATTCGCGCTGGGCTGGGCTGGGTGAATCCCGGGCCTCTGATTATCGGATATCTCGGCCGGTTCATCCCCGAGAAGGGGCTCTCCCTCTTGATGCGGGTGCTCGATCGTCTTCCGCGGGGCACCTGGCGAGCCCTGTTCATCGGGGCGGGCCCCTTGGAAGCCAAGTTGCGTGAGTGGGCCGCTGGCCATCCGGACGAGGCCCGGGTGATGGTGGGCGTCCGTCACGACCAGGTCCCCAACCATCTCAACGCCATGGACGTGCTCGCCGCCCCGAGCCAGACGACCCGGCGCTGGCGTGAACAGTTCGGGCGGATGCTCCTGGAAGCCATGGCGTGCGGAGTTCCGGTGGTCGCCAGCGATTCGGGTGAGATCCCCCACGTCGTCGGGGTCGCTGGCCGTATCGTCGCGGAAGACGACGAAGACGCCTGGGTCGCGGCTCTTGGCGAGCTGATCATCACACCCGAGGCGCGGGCGATGATGCGCGAGCGGGGGTTGAACAGGGCTCACACCGTCTTTGCCTGGTCGACCATCGGCCAGACCTTCCTCGAGTTCTTTGTCGAGCTTGCGGAGGGGAGGGCGGCTCTCACCCGATGAGGCGGCCCTGTCGATCGTGACCTCTACTCGTGGGGGTCGTAGGAAACCGCGACATGACTCATCAACCGACCGAGGCTGCGCGTTCCCACAGCCGAGACCTGCCCCCCCCCACGCCCATCCATGCGGGCCAGGCGCGGGCAGCCTCGATCCAGGAGTGTCGAACTGCGTCTCCAGGACGGGGCCGGCTTCGCTGGGCGTTGCTCTCCGCCACCCTGCTGGTTGTCTTGACGCCCCAAGTCGCTTGGGCCCATGTTCCGCACGACGTGATCGGAGACATCGACCTCGCGTTGCTTGGCCGATCGTCGTTTCTCCTGTTCGTGATCGCTCGCGAGGCGTTGCTGAGGTCGTCCAACGGAGGTCGTCGCTGGAAGAACCTTGTCCGAGGCCTTGACAACCGTGGCCGCCTCCGCCGGGTCGCCATCTCCCCCCACTACCACGACGACGCAACGGTCCTGCTCTCCACGGACGGCGACGGAATCTACAAGTCCGATAACGGGGGCGACACCTGGCGGTCGTCCCGGGCAGGGCTCGATACGATGGGTATCGAACACCTCGCCTGGTGTCCCTACCCTGGTCTGGAACGCTGTGTCCTGGCGGCAGGAACGCGCGGTGGGCTGTTCCGGTCCGAGAACGCGGGCGATCGTTGGCGGCGCGTGGGTGAGCTGCACACAACGATCACTGCTTTGGGTTTCGTCCCGGATCGAACCGGTCGCGTGCTCGCGGGCGATCGGTTCGGCCAGATCTGGCGCTCGGTTGACCTCGGCGCGAGCTGGTCCCCCCTGGGACGGATTCCCGGCCGATCGATCCGCGCGATCGCGTCTTCTCCTGATTACGCCTCCGATGGCACGGTGTTCGTCGGCACCGAGGGTCGCCCACGCCAAGGAATAGCCGCGCTCTACGTGACCAGGGACGATGGCGCGAGCTTCGCGCCGGTGGGCCTGCCGGTGGACGATGACGGCATCACCGCCCTGGCTCTTTCGCCCCGATTCGCGAGCGATCGGGTGGTCCTCGCCTGTACCTGGCGCACCGGTGTGCATCGTTCCCGCGATGGGGGGATCACGTGGGAAATCCGCGATCAGGGCCTCTCAACCGAGCTGGAGTCGCGGTTAGGCCGGCCCAGGCCCGATTTTCGGAAGCTGGCGCTCTCGCCCGAGTTCGCGGACGACGGCACCGTCTATCTGGCGGGCTTCAATGGTCTGAGCGTTTCGGTGGATGGCGGATGCAACTGGTCAAGTCTCGAGACGATTTCCGTGCGGTATGTCGATGGGCTGGCCGTGTCTCCCGCTCATGCCGGCGACACGACGCTCGCCATCAACACGTACGGGGCGGGGATCTACCGATCGGACGACCGAGGGCGGAGCTGGGTTGCGCGGAACACTGGCCTTCCGGCGCTGCGCGGCCTCGATATCGCCTTCTCACCGGGATACGCCAACGACCGCACCCTGTTCGCCGCGTGCCGCTGTGGCGACGCCACCGTGGTCAAGTCCGAGGACGGTGGGGCTAGCTGGATCGCGGGCCGCCTGGCCGAGTCCGGTCGTCGAGGGCTCGGCGGCCGTCTGGCGTCGGCCCGCTGGGTCCCGCGCCGGGTCCGGTGGGTGCTGGGGCAACACCAGTGTTTTGAGCCCCTGGTCCTGGCCATTTCGCCGGACTATTGTCGGGATGCGACCGTCTTCGCCGGGGGGATGAACGGCTGCATCTATCGCTCGACCGATGGCGGCCGAACCTATAAGCTGGTTCGCCGGGGTGGGCTCCGCGGCGCCATCAAGTGCCTGGTCGTTTCGCCCGACTTCGCCCGCGACCGCACCCTCTTCGCGAGCATCGGGAACTTCGACAGCTCGCGGATCTCGACGACCCTGCTCGGCGTCTCGATCCGTACAAAAGATGGCGTGATCCGGTCCACCGACGGGGGCGCGACTTGGTCGCGCGTGGACCGGGGCCTGCCCCGACACTGGGGTCTTGGGATCCGACTCGCGATTTCCCCCGACTACGCGAACGACCGCACCCTGTTCGCCGCGACGGCCGAGGGCCTCTTCCACACCACCGACCGCGGCGCGACCTGGATACTCATCGGCGAGTGCGCTGGGCTCGATCGCGGAGCCTACGTCGAGAGCGTCGCGGTCTCGCCGGGGTTCCGCGCCGACCGCGAGGTGCTCATCAGCATGAAGGGCCACGGACTGTTCCGAAGTAATGACGCCGGTGAGCATTTCGTGCCGATCGCCGAGAGGCTCATCGAAGCGAATCATTCGTTAGCTTATATGATGGGATTCCCCGGGTTCAGCGCTCCCCTGCGCTACTCGCCCACATACGTGGAGGACGACACGATTTACGGCACCTCCACGGAGGAGGTCTTCGTCTCGACCGACCGAGGCCGTTCCTGGACTCTCCTGGAGCGACCGACCCGGTACGAGGACTCGTACCACAACCACAAGGTGCTCTCGTTCGATGGACCAGGCCCTTGGACGGTCCACCGCGGCGAGCACCACAGCATGGGCTCCGTCACGTCCTCGGATGCGGCGGGAAGCCGCGCGACCGTCCGCTTCTTCGGAACCGGCTTCGCCCTCGTCGGGACGACGGGCCCGGACCGGGGAATCGTCCGTCTCCGGGTCGACGAGGAGCCGCCGCGCGAGCTCGATCTGTACGGCCCCGAGCACCGTTACGAAACCACCGTAGCCTCGAACCGAGGGCTCCCACTCGCTGCACACACGGTCATCCTCGAGGTGACAGGCGCTCACCACCCGGAATCCACCGGTCGCCGGATCGACATCGACGCCGTCGACGTCTTCCCCTGAGCCCCAACCGCGCGTCGTCCTTCTCGGAGCCGACGCTCCCATAGGTCGAGATTCATGAAGCCCACGTCCTCGACACAGAACACCGCCTCAGCCCGGCCGGACACGGACAGCGACCCGAACTCGACCTTCGAGCCGTTTTTCATCGTCGGGGCCCCGCGTTCGGGAACCACGCTGCTCACCGTGATGCTCGACCGTCACAGCTCGATCGCGATGACGCCGGAGACGAAGATCTTCGGGGACATGCGGCCCCAGGGGCGATACCGCACCTTCCGGAACCATGAGGCGGTGCTCAATTCCTTTCTGTTCCGGACGCACTTGATCGATCTGCGGCTCGAACCGGCGGACGTCCTCGAGCGATGCCGCGACTTTGAGCCAACCTACCGCAACTACGTCCGCTGCGTCCTGGAAACCTACCGCATCCAACAGGGCAAGCCGCGCATCGGCGAGAAGACGCCCGAGCACATGTGGGATGTCCCAACGATCCTCGACTGGTATCCCCGGTCGAAGGTAATCTGGCTGCTGCGCGACGGCCGCGATGTCGTCCTCTCGATCGATCGGTTCTTCCAGTGCGGGCTGAGAAGGGCCTGTTTCCTCTGGTGGCAGTACGCGAAGTTCGGGCAGATGTGGGAACGTCGCTACCCCGAACGTTTCCGGCGCGTCACCTTCGAGTCGCTCGTGGCCCACCCGAAGGAGACGTTGAGCGAGGTCCTTGCGTTCCTGGGCCTGGAATTCGAGCCGAGCATGCTCAACACGTCGGTCAAATCCGAGACCGTCCCCGAACATGAGATGGGGCATAAGCGCACCTCACTCGGCGCTCTGAACCCGAGCAAGGTCGGCGAGTACAATCGCCTGGCCACGGTCGAGCAACAAGCTCTGATGGCGTCGATCATGGACCGGCAGCTCGTGCGATTGGGGTATAAACCGACCGATGTTGCTCCTGTTCCCGCACGGACGCGCCTCGCCAACGCCTTGAAGAATCCGGTCGGGTTCTTGCTCTACCAACCGTGGGTGCGACGGTTCGTCAACGCCGCGGGTCTTCGCCTCAAGGTCACGGCTCTCTGGCGACGCCTCACTGCCGCGTCGCGGCCTCGGTCCCCAGGTTCGAAGTCGGCGGACGAGGAGATCAAGGTCTCGTAGGAAGGGTCTCCGCGAGGAGCCAGAGGCCCGATGCCTCCTGGGAGCCTGTCCGACGAATTCGTGTTTTATTGACGTAAGTCCTTGCCAGCAAAGAAACCACTTTAATTAGGCCCGAAACTCGCAAGTTGTTTGGTAACAGTGGCTTGTGGATTTCAGGGTCGAATTCTCGGACAGGCTCTTAGATGGCGACAATCGACATCCTGCCGGCTAGACAGACCCAGGCCCCATCGGACATCACCCGCATTCGCCCCAGCCGGGGCTGGCGGGCAATCAACTTGCGGGAGGTCTGGCGGTACCGGGAGCTGCTCTGGTTCCTGACCCTGCGCGACATCAAGCTGCGGTACAAACAAACCGCCCTGGGGGTCTCCTGGGCGGTCTTGCAGCCGCTGTTCACCATGGGGGTGTTCACCGTCTTCTTCGGCAAGCTCGGGAAGCTGCCGTCCGACGGTAAGCCGTACGCCCTGTTCGTGCTGGCGGCCCTGCTGCCGTGGCAGTTGTTCGTCAACGCCCTGACCCAATCCAGCAACAGCCTGGTGGCCGAGCAGAGACTGATCACCAAGGTTTACTTTCCCAGGCTGATTGTCCCGGTGGCATCGGTTCTGTCGGGCCTTGTCGACTTGCTGGTGGCACTCTGCTTGATGGTTGCGATGATGGCCGCCGGGCCGGTGTTCGGCTGGTTCACCGTCAAGCCGACGGCCGCGGTCCTGACCATCCCGATCTTCACGCTGTTCGCCGTGCTGACCGCCCTGGCCGTCGGGTTATGGCTTTCGGCCTTGAACGTCCAGTACCGCGACGTCCGGTACACGATCCCGTTCCTGACCCAGTTCTGGATGTTCCTGACGCCGGTCGCCTACGCGGCCAGCCTGGTGCCGTCGGCATACCGCCTGCTCTACGGTCTCAACCCGATGACCGGGGTCGTGGAGGGGTTCCGGTGGGCACTCCTGGATACCGACGCCCCGGACTGGGGAATGATGGCTGTCTCCGCCGCGGTGGTGCTGGTCTTGCTGGCCGGCGGCCTGTTTTACTTCCGGCGGATGGAACGAACCTTTGCCGACATGGTGTGAGGATATGAGCGAGCTAGCAGTCCGCGTGGAAGGCATATGCAAACAGTACCGGTTGGGTGGGCCGCGAGAGCGCTACTCCACCCTGCGGGACCAGCTTGACAAGTTGGCATCCGCTCCCCTCAGGGCATTGCGTGGACGCGGAGAGCGCTCGGATCAAGACGGACTTTTCTGGGCGTTGAAAGATGTATCCTTCGAGGTCAAGCGAGGCGAGGCGGTCGGTATCATTGGCAGAAATGGCGCGGGGAAAAGCACGCTGCTGAAGATCCTCTCGCAGATCACCGAGCCGACGGAAGGCGAGGTCGACGTCCACGGCCGGGTGGGCAGCCTCCTGGAGGTTGGGACAGGGTTCCACCCGGAACTGACGGGCCGGGAGAATGTCTACCTCAACGGCGCGATCCTGGGAATGCGGCGGACGGAGATCGCGCGCAAGTTCGACGAGATCGTGGCCTTCGCCGAGGTGGAGAAGTTCATCGACACGCCGGTGAAGCACTATTCCAGCGGGATGTACATGCGGCTGGCGTTCGCGGTGGCGGCCCACCTGGACCCGGAGATCCTAGTTGTAGACGAGGTGTTGGCGGTCGGGGACGCCGAGTTCCAGAAAAAGTGCCTGGGGCAGATGGGGGAAGTCGCCCAGGAAGGGCGGACGGTCCTCTTCGTCAGCCACAACATGTCTGCGGTGCAGGCGCTGTGCCCGACTGCGATCTTGCTCGACGCCGGCCGGGTTGACCGAGTGGGGCCGACCGGGTCTGTCGTCCCCGAATACCTGGCACGGGTGGGCAAGACCCGCCGGGAGTCTGCGGGTCCCCGGCGGCTTGGCCCGGAACTTGAGCTGACTGACATCCGGTTCACTCCGGCCGTGTTCCCAGCCGGTGGGCGGACGGCCGTGTCCGTCACCTTGTCCGCGTCAGAGGCCCTGTCGGTCGATCACCTATGTATTCTCATATATTCACTAACCGGGATTCGGGTGGCGGTCGCGGACCTCCGGTCCCCGGACGCCCCATACCGGGTCCGGGCTTCAAACCGGTTGACCGTCAAGGCGGACCTGCGGCGGGTGAACTTGGTCGAGGGCGAGTACACGGTCGGGCTTTACCTGGCGGCCGGGTCCTGGCACGGGGACGTCTACGATCTGACGTCGTTCGAGGTGACCGCCAGCCCAGAACCGTCCCGAGTTACCCCGTACCACCCGATGAACCGCGGGTTCGTTGAACTCGACCACGGGCCGATCCGTGCGACCGCCATCTCGTTCTTGGAGGCCATCGCGTGATTCTCCCCGAGCCTGTTTGTCTCCGAATCCGGCGAGCAGACAACACCTGGCCGGCGTGGCTCTTGGCCCGCTACCGCGTGGCCCCCGACCACCCGGCCAAACTTCGGCTGTGGCGCTGGCTGTACACCCTGACCGGGCGGCCGGAGGTGTGCGTCCGGTACGCCGGCCGGGCTCGGCTCCGGCTCGACCTCGAAGATCTCGTCCAGTTCGCGATCGCCCAGGACGGGTTTTACGAGCCGGAGGTGTGGGACGCCTTGGCCGCGTTTGCGAGCGGTGACGAGGTTGTGTGGGATGTGGGTGGGCATGTCGGGGGGATGGCCATAGCAGACCGACTACGTGGCCGTGTGGACCGGGGCGGTCGATCGGCACGCTGACCACGGTGGCGCTGGTTCGCAAGCCGACCATGGTGGCGCTGGTTCGCAATTGGCGGGCTGGCAGGCCTGGGCCAGGGTGATCCGCCGGTGGCTGCCCGGCTGGCTGATTCACCGGGTCCGTTCGGCCCGTTCAGCCAGCCAGTACGATACTACGCTGTTCCAACGGGAGCCGTCGCCCCACCCGCCCTGGCAGGCCTAACATGCCAACCTGCCCGCCGTCTCTTAGATAACGCAATGGGGTGGTGTCCCAGAGTTATTGAAAAGTGACGGAGCGCCGAAATTTCGGCGCAGTTAAATCGCAGCCAATAAAGGACTTCCGACGAGCAGGGCCGAAAGTGCCATCCTCACGAAAACCCTGAAAACCAAGCCTTTTCGGCTCATGGGCCGAAATCGGTAAGGCTCCATTAACTCGTAAGCCAAAGCGGCCTGTTCACAAGGAGTTAGAGCGGCGAGCGGCCCCGTCAATTACCATTCTTGGCCCATGAGCCGCCTTTTCAATACCCTTGGGACACCACTCGCAATGGAAGGTGATCGAACGGTGATGATAAACACTCTCACCAGAATTGGCGGGGCATTACTCCGGGCATTTCCGGGGCTTGAGAGGCCGGTTTTCGGGCTGCTCCGGACCAGCGACATGCGTCGCATCCGCAGCCTCCGGTTCCGGCTCTTCAAGGCCTGGGTCGGCGGCATGGACAGTGAACGGGCGATCCGATGGGTCACACTTCCGTACGGCCTGCGGATGATGGTCGATGTCCGCGATTGGTGCGGGATCACGTATATCGAGCCGCGGGCCATCGAACCCGTCACCACCGCATACTTACTCGATCATCTGCGGCCGGGCGACGTGTTTGCCGACATCGGAGCAAATGTCGGGTACATGTCGTTCCTGGCAGCTCGCTGCGTCGGCACGGGCGGCGCGGTGTGGTCATTCGAGCCGAACCCCAGGCTGGTCTTGATGATCCGAGAATCGGTCCGACGAAATCAGTTCGAAGGGCGAGTGAATCCGGTCGCTGTCGCCTTGGCCGAGGCGGACGAGCCCGGCCGCCCATTTTACGTGTCCGACCAGCCGACTAACTCCGGCCTATCCTCGCTTGCTCCGGACGCTGACCACCAATCACTAGGCCGTATGAACATGTGTAATCCAATTCGGATAACGGTCACCACGCTCGACAGGTTCGCGGCCGACCAGCGGATCGAGCGGTTCGACGCGGTGAAGATCGACGTCGAGGGGGCCGAGCACCTCGTCGTCGCGGGGATGCGGGGGTTACTGGCACAGTCCCACCCGCGGTTCGTGATTTGCGAGACGGCCCTGGACTCGCCGGCCGCTGAAGCGTTGGGTCGGGCCGGGTATCGGCGGCGGATGTTGGAGCCGATGCGTGGGGACGGCGGGTGGGGAAACGTGGTGTTCGAGCGGTTGGAGCAGGTACCGTGACAAACTCGCTAGCGGTCGCCGTCGATCCGATCGACGTGTCGGTTATCCTGGTCTGCTGGAACTCGCTCCACCTGACGTCGACCGCGATCCAAACACTGAGGGAGCACACAACCGGCGTTCGGTACGAGATCATTGTGATTGACAACGGGTCCGTCACAGACGCCAGTGCGACCGAACTCGGCCGCTTCCCGGACATCCGGCTGATCCTGAACCCGGAGAACCTTGGGTTCGCGGCCGCTAACAACCAAGGATTGGCGGTGGCACAGGGACGGCACGTGCTCCTCTTGAACAGCGACACAGAGCAAACCGAGAATGCGATCGGGAGGGCGGTCGAATACATGGACGCCCACCCGCAGGTTGGGATTCTCGGCGTGATGCACCGAAACGGGGATCCTGGTCGGACGTTCCAGCAGTCAGCCGCCCCGTTCCCGACTCCAATGGCGGGCTGCCGACGCCTCCTCCTCGGCATTTTCAAGAAACCACGGCCGCTTGCCCCGACCGAACCGCCACCCGAGCGGGATGTGGACTGGGTAACCGGCAGTTTCCTGCTCGCCCGCCGCGCCTGCCTCGACCAAGTCGGCCCGCTCGACGAGCGGTTCTACGTCTACGCGGAGGACATCGACCTGTGCTATCAGGCCCGCAAGGCCGGTTGGAAGGTCCGATTCTGGCCGGGCGTCTCGCTGGTACACCTCGGAAGTAGCTCAGCCGACCAAGTCGCGGACAAAACGTTCATGCTCTACCGCAACGAGTTGGAGTTTTTCCGCAAGAACCAGCCCCCGCTTGCCACCTTCGCATTCTATGCAGTGATGACCGCCCGGCTCGGGTTCTCGACCATATACCAGGCTGGCCGGTTGGTCGGGGGCCGAGCTCGATGGTCGGACGTCCGGGTTCGGTGGAACCGGCTGTGGAACTTCATGACCCTCCGATCCGACCGAAGCGGGCTGGTTCGGTCATGATCGATCTCCGTGGCCACCTTCCCTTGGGCCAAGAGGCGGGTGACGTTTTTGTCAGATTGTGAGGACGCTGTGTTCGATCGCGCCTACTCCTCAATTCTGCGCGTGGACCTCCAAAGCCCGTGACCAAACGTCTACGTGAACGAGATACCCAACTCCTGGAATAGAGACTGCTCGGGCTGGATTGGATGGCCTGGGGAACCTCGGTAATCGGTATCGCATTGGGCACCTTCGCAGAGATGGTGGTCAACGACCCGACCTCGCTACGGGCGAAGCTGGAGTGGCTCTTGCATTGGCCCGAAGATGCTACCCGGCTCGGCCGCGCCGGCCGGCAGCGGGTATTGCAAACCTTCACGTGGCCGGTCGTTGTGACCAGGTGCCTGGGGGCATACACGGCCGCGATATGACCCGATCGAGGGCAAAGTCTCGTGCGCATCCTGTTCTGCTCTCCGGTCCCGCTGGACCCCCGGCTCGGCATGGGCAAGCACTGGCTGGAACTGGCCGACTCGCTTCGTGGGCTCGGGTGGGAGACCCATGCTGTCGGGCCGGACGAAATCGCCGGCGGACCGACACTCGCGTCTCCCGAGACCTTCTCGACCGCCCTCCGTGACTATCTCCGCCGCAACGCGGCGGGTTATGACGTGATTGAATACGATCATGCCTACCTGCCGTTCCCTCGTTCCGAGTTTCCTTCCGGCCCGCTATTCGTCGCCCGTTGCATGTTGCTTGCCCACCACTTCTTGACCGATCCGGTCCCACCGCAACCAGGGCTGTGGCGTGGGCTGCGGCATATCCTCAGCGCCGGGGGAAGGCGGCGTCGGGTGGAGTGGATCGTGGGCCAAACCGATGCGACCGTGCGACATACCGACTTGACGATCGTGAGCAATGACCGCGACGCCGCCGCACTGGTCAGGAACGGCGCCGACCCGGACCGGATTGCAGTCCTGCCGCTGGGCCTGACCTCACAGCGGCTGCGACAGTTCGCCGCCGTGTCAGACGTCGTCCCGGACCGGCCAGTTGTCGGGTTCGTCGGCACGTTCGACCCGCGGAAGGGGATGCGCGAGTTCCCGAGGCTCGTCGATCGCGTCTCCCGCCAGGTCGCCGGAGCGACCTTCAGACTGCTCGGGACAGCAGGACTCGTGCCGGACGTCGATGGGGTGCTGAGGCACTTCCCGCGGCGCCTCCGGCCGCTGCTCGACGTCCGACCTCGATTCGTCCCTGAGGAATTGCCGGGGTTGCTCGACGGGGTGTCGGTAGGGGTGTTCCCGTCGCGGGTGGAAAGCTTCGGCTACGGGGTTTTGGAGATGCTGGCGGCGGCGGTACCGGTCATCGCGTACGACGCCCCAGGGCCTCATGCCATGCTCCCTGCCGACTTCCGCGTCGAGGTCGGGGACGACGCCGAGATGGCGGCGAGGGTCGTGGGCCTTTTGAGCGACCCGGCCCGGCTCCGCGCGGCGCGTCGATGGGCGCGAGCCCGAGCCGGGGATTTCCGATGGGATGAGATCGCGGCCCGGACCGCGAACGTCTACGTGCGCCGGCTCGCGGGATGATGCGATTGACTGCCGGGTTCCAACCCACCGTATAGCTGCAATAAAACCATTCATTACTGCGGAATTGTCAAATGCTCATTAATTTGACGAAACGGAAGCACGCGCCGCATCCTTCAAGCGCATACGATGAGAAATTCTTTTGTCAAATCGGCCCCGGTGCCCTCCGATCGGCTCGCGCCGTGGCGCCCCTCATACTAGATCTCGCGCCGATCCGCAGTGTGGTGGACTTCGGGTGCGCCGATGGGTGTTGGCTGCGCGCTTTTCAGGATCTTGGAGTCGAGGATATCCTGGGTCTCGACGGCAATTATGTAGATCGGGATCGGCTACTCATTGATCGGCATCGGTTTCGCGACTGCGACCTCGCCAGTCCGGTCCGGCTCGAGCGCAATTTCGACCTTGCCTTGAGCCTCGAGGTCGCCGAGCATCTGCCGACTCGGTCATCCCGGGATTTCGTGCAATCGCTTGTCCGAGCAGCCCCCATCGTCCTCTTCTCCGCGGCTATCCCCGGACAGGGCGGGACGCGGCATATCAATGAACAATGGCCCGAATTCTGGCATAAACTGTTTGATGCTTCCGGCTATAAGTGCCTAGATTGCCTCAGAGGGACCATTATCACAGACCCCAACGTCGAATGGTGGTATAAACAGAACATATATTTATATGTAAAATCAGAAGAACAGGTCCTTGAAAGGCTATGCGGAGTCGAGGGCTTTTCCGACTTGGATATCATCGGCACCCGCATCCTTGATCGTTACAAGTCATCTTCTGGCTTGACCAAGCGACTCGTTCGGACGGTCGCACGCACGATCAAGAATCGGATGAATGGGTTCCATTGAACACCCGGTCGCCCAGTGCAGATCGCATTGTCGGTAGAGCGGCATCCTTCCTTACCACACGAGCTGAGAAGAGCCGCGCCACTCCTGACACTCGCTGACTCGGCTCGATCCACCCGGAAGTCATGGAGCAGGACGTCGAAGCCGTCTACTACTCCGAGCAGAATGTATTGGGTGCTCTGTACAAAGGAAAGCCTCTATTGTAAAAGTTATTTTGGAACGGCTCCTAAGGTCCTGCACTTCGGCCTGAGCCGCCCGGACCTCCAGAGGGCAAAAATGCGGCTCTATGCCGTGATCGAGGCGACCCGGGGGACGGCCCGACTTCACGACCGCCGAAGCGGGTACGTGGCCGACAGGGACTACACCGCCGGGC
>JAFAHT010000350.1 GCA_019237095.1 Planctomycetaceae bacterium | reverse complement strand
CCTTCACTTGTATGGTCTAACCTAGAGCACACCATCTGGCAGGGTTATTTTAGGCGCTCTAAAGATAGCCCCCGACCTGGGCAAAGTCAAGACTCGGGGGTTGCCGGCCGGGAAGGGACGCAGTAGGCTAATCTTCCGGTAACCAGGTGTAGCGAAGGGTTACGACTGTGGGGCGGCGATCCGCGAGACAACGGCGGTCTGAGCAACCGGGCACCAAGGGCCAGGCGACGTGCAGATTACCAGGGCGGTTATCACCGCGGCAGGCCGTGGGGCGCGGCAGTATCCGGCATCGGACACGGTGCAGAAAGCTATGCTGCCGGTCGTCGATGGCGACGGTCTGACCAAGCCGGTCCTCCAGATTATCGCCGAGGAAGCACTCGAGAGCGGGATCGAAGAGATCTGCGTCGTCAGTGCGCCCGGCGATGAGACCGTCTATCGCGCTCATTTCCGCAACTACGCGGCCAATTTGCGGTCGGCGTTCAAGGGAGTGGAATGGGCCGTAGAGCAGACCCGCCGCCGCTTCGATCTCGAGCAACGGCGACGATCTCACGCAGGCTCCCGAGAAAGTCGCCGCCGCGGTCCGCGCCCTGGCGGCACGGGTGCCGACTTACGTAACCATCAAGGATGTGAAATGGCGCTGGGGGCACGGCCAGGAGGATGTCTTCCCGGTCGCCCAGTTCGAGAAGCTCTGGGGCGATTTGACCTTCGCTGCCCGACCTTTCCTGCATCTTTCTCGCCGTCCGCCGCCTGCGGGGACAGCAGCTCAAGGATGCGGCACAGCTTGAGGGCTGGGTCACCGACGGCAGCCGAGATCACGTCGAATCCCTTAGCGCTTTCCCACGATCGCCATGGCAAGCGGTAGAAATTTATGAGCAACTCCGAACTGGTACTGGTCACGGGGGGAGCCGGGTTCATCGGCTCGCATCTTGTCGAGGCGCTGGTGAACGAGGGGTACCGGGTGCGCGTGGCCGATAACCTGGCCACGGGTCACCGATCCAACCTGGGTCATCTGGAGGGGCACTACGAATGGATCGAGGGCAATCTCGCCGACTTCGACTTTTGTCTGCACGCGGCTGAGGGTGTCGATCATGTCTTTCACCAAGGGGCGATTCCCAGCGTGCCGCGTTCCATCCGTGACCCGCTCGAATCGCACACGAGCGGGCCGACGGCCACGCTCAACATGCTCGAGGCCGCGCGGCGGTCGAAAGCCCGGCGGTTCATGTTCGCCGCATCCAGCAGCGCCTACGGCGACACTGTCGAGCTTCCCAAGCACGAGGCGATGTTTCCAACCCCGCTCAGCCCCTACGCCGCGGGCAAGCTGGCCGGCGAACATTATGTCAGCGTCTACGCCCGCACGATGGGCCTGGACGGCGTCAGCCTGCGTTATTTCAACATTTTCGGCCCTCGGCAAGACCCCTCAAGCCCGTACAGTGGCGTGATCTCGCTGTTCATCAAGTTCATGGCGCAAGGCCAGCGGCCCACGATTCATGGAGACGGCCAGCAGACCCGCGATTTCACCTACGTGGCCAATACCGTGGCCGCCAACCTTGCCGCCCTGCGCTGCCCGCAACCGCTGATGGGCCAAGTCTTCAACGTCGGCACCGGCCGTCGCATCAGCCTGCTCGACCTGGTCGCCGCGCTCAACACGATTCTGGGAACAGACCTCGAACCCATCTTTCAAGACCCGAGGGCCGGCGACGTCCACGACTCGCTGGCCAGTCTGGACCGGATCCACAAGGTCCTGGGCTACAAACCGATCGTCTCGTTCGAGGAGGGATTGCGACGGACCGTCGAATCGGTGGTCGGCACGTCCCGCTAACCATCGAGTTCTCACCCCTGGCTCACGCCGGGCAGAGCCCGGCGAGGTCGCGAATCGCCGCCTGGGCGATGGGCGTCGGGCACGACCAGACGAGGAAGAAAAGGGCCTGCCGGGCCCAGCGCTGGGCAGGCTCGGAGCGGAGGAATCCGCTCCCTTTCCGCGCAGTCAGGTAGGCCTGGGTGGCTCGCAAAACCAGGGCGTTGGCCTGAGCTCGGATCTGGCTGGCGGTGGCTGCATCCCGCTCACCCCGCGCGCAGGCCACAAGCGACGTCCACGCCTGCTGCCAGGTCTCGCAAAGAACATCGACGGGATCGGAGAGCTCGAGCCGGTCGGCCGCCAGACCAGCGAGCGCGCCGAGTGCGGCGCGTGCCTGCCCCAGCGCCAGGGCCGAGGTCTCCAGCCCCGCGGTCCCGACCGCGCCGGGCTGCGCGGAGAGGTCAGCGCCTGGCCCGGCAAGCAGGTCAGCCTCGCTCACCCGAACGTGTTCCAGGATGACCTCGGTCGTGCACGAGGCCTGCAACGCGGCCAGCTCGAACGCCGGGCGGACGGTCAGGCCCGGCCGGTCGACAGGCAGGGCGATCAGCATCTGTCGACCGTCGTCCAGGAGCGCCCCGGTGACCAGGACGTTCGCGCGCTCGGCCGCGGTGACCCAGGGCATGGCCCCATCGAGTTGAAATGTCCCCGGCTCGATCTCGGTCGCGACCAAGGCTTGGGAACCGAGCCGCCGCGAGGTCGTGAGCTGGGAGACGCCGACCGTCGCGAACGCCTTGCCAGCGGCGATGGCATGCAGCCACTCACGGGCCGCTGGCCGATCCGCCGCGCCGTCCAGCCTGCGGACTGCGGCGTCATGCTGCGAGAGGACGAAGACGGCCGTCAAGCTGCCCGAGGCAAGCTGGGCATACCGCTGCACCAGCAGGGGACGCGGGCACGCCTCGCCGCCGAAATCGCGCGGCAAGGACCAGCGAGTTGCCCCGCCGTCCTGAATCAGCCGCCAGAGCGCCTCGGGCCAGGTTCCGGCGGCATCGGCCGGTCCGTCCTTTGCGGCGAGATTCTCGACCAAACCCGCGATCCGTGCCGCGTCAGGGTCAGGTTCCGTCCATGACGGCAGCTCGATCGGTTGGTTGCTCATTATCACCCCAGATGCGAGAATCGGGCTCGGTGGCACATCGTTCATCGTCTCACAGGCTCAAATTCCATGCCAGCCCCTTACTGTTACGAGTACCCGCGCCCGATGGTCACGGTCGACCTGGCCGTCTTCTCCCTGGTCGAGCAGTCGCTACGGGTGCTCCTGATCCGCCGTGGACGCGAGCCATTCGCCGGCAAGTGGGCGATTCCCGGCGGCTTCCTGGAAATGGATGAGCCGGCGGAAGCAGGCGCCCGCCGCGAGCTGCGCGAGGAAACCGGGCTGGAGATCGCCGGTCCGGTCGAGCCGATCGGCTTCTTCGCCAAGCCTGGCCGCGACCCGCGCGGCCGGACCATCACGCTGGCCCACGCGGCGGTTGTCCGGCCTGGCGAACACAAGACGCAAGGCGGGGACGACGCAGCCGAGGTGGCCTGGACCAAGACTGGCGACTCCATCGACCTGGCGTTCGACCACGCAGAGATCCTCAACCAGGCGCTCGCCTGGCTCAGGCGGGGCGTGATCGACCGGACGTTGACGCTGGCGTTGCAGCTCTTACCCAGGTCCTTCCGCGGCGAGGACGTCCATGCGCTCTTCCAGGAGCTGGGCCTGACCCGCCGGCAGGCCGCCATTTGGCTGCGCAGGATGGTGCAGTCGGGACGCATTGAACACGTCGAACAACCCTTCCCGCATTTTCACCTGGTCGAATCGACCAGGTGAATCGCCTCGCAGCGGCACCGGCAGGAGAAACTGACCGATGCGATCAGCTTGCCAGATCCGCCTCGCAGAGGATATCGAACCCCATCTCATGGAGGGTCCGGCTGGCCTGTTCATTATTATCGATGTGCATGGCGACCGCCGAACGTCCCCGGGGATGGAGGATGAGCGGATAGGCATAGTGGATGTTGATCTCGGCCTGGAGAAGTGCCTTGCAAAGCTCGACCAGCGCATGGGGACTGTTGGGCAGCTCGACGGCCACCAGCTCGTTCTCGGCAAACGCGTGCTTGTTCAGAGCAAGGATCTCGCGGCTTTGCTCGGGATAGCTCAAGATCAGGCGCAGAATCGAGCAGTCCGCGGAGTCGGAGATCGTCAGACCGATGATCTTGACCTTCGTCCCCTGAAACGAGCGCACGACCTCCATCAATTGGCCGACTCGGTTCTCGAGGAAAACCGAGAACTGAGTCACGGTCGGCCAAGTCCGGCCATGGAGGGTTTCCAGTTCGACTTCGCTGCCGCCGTCATCCTCGCCGCCAAAGCTCATGACGCCCCCGTGTTCCCTGGGCTGGATGGTGTACGGTCCAGAACCTCCTAAATTAATGACGGCAACGCATTCCGGTCAATGGCTTCGCCTCGGACAAGCCAGGTGGGACGCCTACATTGTGTGGCTGGCCAGTTCTATGCATATCCTACTGCCTCATATCACTCGGAGAACGGCTAGGGGAAGGCCGACGATCTTTGATAGGCTATGAGGTGCGCGGACAGACCGCCATCGACCCGCCACGCATTGGAGGCAGAATGAGCTCGGCAACGACCAACTCCTCGACGGTGCCTTCTCCGCCACTCGCCGTCGCCCCCCGATCGGTCCCCAGTCTCGAAGACTTGTACCAGATGACCTCCGAACCTGACCAGAGGGTCGTGATTCGCGGCGTGGACTGGGCGTTTTATGAACAGCTCGCGGACTCGATCCCTGAACGATGCCACATCCACGTCGATTACGATGGGAAGGACGTCGAGATCATGTCCCCCGGCTTGGTTCACGACAATGACAAGAGATTGTTAGGTCAACTGGTGGAGGCAATAGCCCAAGTATTAGGGGTTCCCTACAAGAGCGCGGGGCAGACGACCTGGAAGCGGTCCGATGTCGCTCGTGGTCTGGAAGCCGATGAAAGCTATTTCTTCCATGCCGACAAGCTGGACGCGGTGGCCGCTGGTAAGGCGCGGAGATCCCTTGACATCGCCGAGTATCCCAACCCCGATCTCGGGATCGAAGTCGACATGTCCCCCCCGAAGATCGACCGGCCAGCGATCTATGCCGCGCTCAAAGTCGCCGAGATCTGGCGCTTCGACGGGGAGCACCAGCAGGTCTTCATCGAGCGGCTGGAGGACGACGGCACCTACCGCATTGTGGACCGAAGCTCGTTCCTGCCGCTGTACGCCGCGGAGATTCGTCGCTGGGTCGTCGAAGAAGACTCCCACGACGAATCCGTCTGGGCGCGTCGTCTCCGCGCCTGGGTCCGTGCCGAGCTGGCTCCGCGGTTGCCAGGCTGATCCCCGCGCGGATCGGCGAGGTCGATAGGCGAATTCTGGCTCGTTCTTCATTGAAGCTAGACCAAACGCCTGGAGTGGCGCAGCTCCGGAAGACCGATCGCGGCGGCTCAGCGCGGCCATGGCGGCGCGGGCACGAACCGGCGAGGCGGCGTGGTCTCTCAGGGCCGGCGCCGTCTTCTTCGCGCTTTCATGATCGAAGGGCTTGATGCGATGGCGTCTTTACCATCATAATTCAGTTCCTGCCTTGGTCAGGCGGCGCCACGGCGGCGTGCCGAATCTTTTCCGAAACGCATTATCCGGCTCGATCCTCCTCGGTTAGCCGGTCCGTGAGGTGTCAGACCAGAGATGTATGTACCTACAAAACTGTTTTTCACCAAAGGGGTGGGTACTCACCGCGAGAAACTAACGAGCTTTGAGCTGGCCCTGCGTGACGCACGGATTGCCTGCTACAACCTCGTGCGGGTCTCGAGCATCTTCCCTCCGCGGTGCAAGGAAATCTCGATTGAGCAAGGTCTGAAACTCCTCGAGCCGGGTCAGATCGTCCACGTCGTCATGAGCGAGTGCGCCACGGCCGAGCCCAACCGCCTCGTGGCGGCCAGCGTGGGCGTGGCGATTCCCCGCGACCGCGACACGTTCGGCTATCTGTCCGAGCATCATGCCTACGGACAAACCGCCAAGACGGCGGCCGACTACGCCGAGGACCTGGCCGCCGAGATGCTTGCCACGGTCCTGGGTGTCGAGTTCAATCCTAACAGCTCATGGGACGAGAAGCGCGAGATCTGGAAGGTCGCCGACGTGATCTTCAAGACCAAGGAAGTCACCCAGACAGCCATTGGCCACAAGGATGGCCACTGGTCCACAGTGGTCGCCGCGGCGATTCTCCTGGCGTGACTGCTGCAGTCGTTATCGCAACCGACCGTTGCCGGACCACTCTTGCGAGAGTCGAAGAGCATGGGTTATCTCGAAAGCATCAGTCTGCATCGGATCGGACCCCCCGCTGTCACGGGCCGGGAAGTGGCCGCCGACCTGATCGATCACGCCTTCCTGAGCTACAACGCGGGGCGACTGCGCGAGATCTGCCGGGTCTTCACCCGCAAGTTCCTGGAACCAGATTGCACCGTCGGCCTGACCATCTCCGGCGCGCTCACGCCGGCCGGGCTGGGCATGAGCTGCCTGATCCCACTGATCGAGGCCGGGTTCGTGGACTGGATCGTCTCCACCGGTGCCAACCTCTACCATGACACCCACTTCGCGCTGGACTTGCCGCTCCACCAGAGCCGGCCCAACCTCGACGACTACGCCTTGCGGCAGAACGACGTGATCCGCATCTATGACGTCGTTTTCCATTACAAGACGCTGCTGGACACGGACGCGTTTTACCGTGAGCTGATCCAGGACGAGAGTTTCGCCCGCACCATGGGAACGGCCGAGTTCCATCACCAGGTGGGCAAGTACCTCGACGCCCGGGCCAAGAGCCTGGGCCAGCCGTCCCACAGCCTACTGGCCGCGGCCTACGAGGCGGCCGTGCCGGTGTACACCTCGAGCCCCGGTGACAGCTCCATCGGGATGAATCTCGCCGCGCTCAGCCTCCAGGGGGGCAAGCTCCAGATCGACACCCTCCGCGATGTCAACGAGACCGCCGCGATTGTCTATAATGCCAAGAAGGGGGAAGGCAAGTCGGGCGTCTTGATCCTGGGCGGGGGCAGCCCCAAGAACTTCATTCTCCAGACTGAGCCGCAGATCCAGGAAGTGCTGGGACTGGCCGAGAGCGGCCACGACTACTTCCTCCAGATCACCGATGCCCGCCCCGACACCGGCGGCCTCTCGGGCGCGACGGCCAGCGAGGCGATGACCTGGGGCAAGGTCGATCCCGACAGCCTGCCCGACAGTGTCACCTGCTACACCGACTCGACCATCGCGCTGCCACTCCTGACCGCCTACTCCCTGGCCCGGCACGCGCCTCGGCCGCTCCGCCGGCTCTACGACCGCCGCATCACCGACTACGATGGGCTCAGAACGGACTTCCAGGCCCGAGGTGAAAAACCGCCCGACCCCTCGGCACGAAAAAAGCTCGATTGAGAGGTCACGACCGCCTGGTGAAGACCCGAGTGATCCAGGTTGATCCCCAGCAGCCCTCCGCGAGCGCCCTGGCGGACGCAGCCGACGTGTTATCCCGAAGAGGTCTGGTCGCGTTCGCGACCGAAACCGTCTACGGCCTGGGCGCGCTAGCGACCGATCCCGCCGCCGTTGATCGGATTTACCACGCCAAAGGACGGCCTCCCTTCAATCCGCTCATCGTTCACGTGGAAGGAATCACCCAGGCGCGGCAGTTCACTGCCGTTTGGCCAAAAGCCGCGGATCGCCTCGCCGGCACGTTCTGGCCGGGTCCGCTGACGCTGGTGCTCAACCGGTCAAGTTTGATTCCTGATATTGTCACTGGCGGCCGGGAGACGGTGGCGCTGAGAGTCCCTCTGCCGCCAGTGGCGCGGGGCTTGATCGAACGAGTGGGCCAGCCGCTTGCGGCCCCCAGCGCCAATCGCTCGAACCGGCTTTCCCCGACCCGAGCCGAGCACGTCCTGTCCGACCTGGACGGCAGGATCGACCTGATTCTCGACAGCGGGCCTACCTCCTTCGGCCTGGAGTCGACGGTCCTCGACCTGACCGGCTCCCCCTTGCGCATCCTTCGACCTGGCCCGATCGGACCGGAAGAGATCGCGCAGTGTCTGGGCGGCCTCGACCAGGTTGCATCCACCCGGGAGGACGTGGCCGGGCCTCCCGGAGAACTGCCGGCAAGCCCGGGAATGCTCAACGTGCACTATGCTCCTCGTACCCCGGCCCTGCGTGTCGACGCGATCGAGGACCTGGCAAAGATCTCCTGGCCGGAGAAACCCGCGCTTCTTGTCCTCGGACCCGCAGCCCTTCCCGATCTTCCCGACGCACTTCACCTTGTGGAACTCCCGGAGCCCGAAGCCGCCGGTCAGAGGCTCTATTCGATCCTTCATGAATGCGATGCGCTCTACCTGGACGTCATTATCATCGTGATGCCTCCCGACCAGCCCGAGTGGCGCACCATCCGCGATCGCCTGGTCCGGGCGGCGAGACCGGTGGCGGGTTAATCGAACAGCCGCCGCTGTTGCTCCAGGAAGGGGGGTCGGGATCGAGCATCGGTTCGGCCAGGCCGAAGTGGCGATAGGCCGTGGAGTGGCTTTCTGAGTGTGCTAACCACCCTTGGTCTTGGGCAACCCTTTCGTGTTATCTTCGAGTCGAGCAGACGCCGGTAGGAAGGCACAAGGTTCTTCATCGCTTGAAGCGCCGAGGAGGTGCACCATGCCGTCACCGTTTCCGGGCATGAACCCGTATTTCGAGCAGGCGGCCTACTGGCTCGATTTCCACTCGGAGTTCCTGTCGGCGCTTCGCCGTCTCCTGGCCCCGCAGGTCGCACCAAAGTACATCGTCCAGCTCGAGGAGCATATTTACATCCATGACCTGCCACCGGAACCACGCCAACGACTGGGGACGACCGACCTGTCACTGGTCCAGCCGGGAGGCGGTGCACTGACGCAGGCAGCTCTCGGACTGGTCGAAGCCCCGGCGGAGGTTTGGCTGCCGGAGCAGGACGTCGAGAAGGTACCGTTCCTGGAAGTCCGGGACCGCCAGGGCCGCGAGCTGGTGACAGCGATCGAGCTCTTGAGCCCGTCGAACAAGCGGTCTGGTGAAGACCGCGAGCAGTACCTCGCCAAGCGTCGCGAGCTGCTCCGGAGCCCGGCGCACCTCGTCGAAATCGACCTCTTGCGTGGATGGACCCCCATGCCCCAGGAAGGCCGGCCCGAGTGCGACTATTCGGTGATGGTCAGCCGGGCCGAGAAGCGGCGGGCCGCGGACTTCTGGCCTATCCGACTCCGCGACCGGCTGCCGGTCATCCCCATCCCGCTCCGTCTCCCGGATGCCGCCGCTCGGGTCGATCTCCAGGAAGCGCTGCACCACGCCTATGACGGGCCCGGCTACGAGTACTTCATTTATCGCGGCGAGCCCGAACCGAGCCTGCCGCCGAACGACGCAGCCTGGGCGCGGCAGTTCGTGCCGGCAGGCGCATGAGGTTTTCTCGCTGGCGCGTTGCCTTCCCGTGGAGGCCGGCGTTTTCGCGGGCTCGAGGTGGAACAAGAGTAAGTCACGCCTCGCGTGACGATCTGCCGCCGCTGAGATTCTCGCCTCGCACTCGGCCTGACCTAATCGAACAGCCGCCGCTGTTGCTCCAGGAAGGGGGGGTCGGGATCGAGCACCGGTTCGGCCAGGCCGAGGTGGAGATAGGCCGACGAGCAAGCCTGGCGGCCGCGCGGAGTCCGGACGACGAACTCGCGGCGCAGCAGGTACGGCTCGACCTCGTCTCTCAGGGTGTCGACCGCAACGTTCATCGTGGCGGCCAGCGCTTCCACACCGGTCGGCCCACCCTTGAAGACACGGATCAGGGTCTCCAGATAGCGCCTGTCTTGCTTGTCCAACCCCTCTGAATCAATCTCTTGCATTAGCAGGGCATCCCTGGCGATCGGCAGGATGATGTTGCCGTCGCCGCGGGCAATGGCGTAATCGCGGACCCAGCGGAGACGGGCGTTGGCGATCCGGGGGGTGCCGCGGCTCCGGCTGGCGAGTTCGCACGCGGCCTGGGTATCAATGGTCGTCCGCAGCTTGGCCGCGTTGATCGTGATGATGCGGGCCAGGTCGTCGGCATCGTAGAACTCGAGGTGCTCGTGCATGTGGAACCGCTCGCGGAGCGGTCCGGAGAGCATCCCGCTGCGGGTGGTCGCGCCGATGATCGTGAACTTCTTGAGCGGCAAGTTGATGGTACGCGCTGACATCCCCTCGCCCAGCACGACGTCGACGCGGAAATCTTCCATGACTGGGTAGATGAATTCCTCGACGGCCTTGGGCAGCCGGTGGATCTCGTCGATGAAGAGGATCGAGCCCTCCGCCGCGTTGGTCAGGTAGGGCATGATGTCCATCTTCTTGTCGAGTGCCGCACCGCTGGTCATATTCAGCTCGACGCCCAGCTCATTGTGCAGCACCGTCGCGAAGGTTGTCTTGCCGAGCCCGGGTGGACCATCGAAGAGGATGTGGGGCAAGGGCTCGCCCCGCTTGCGCGCCGCCATCAGGGCAATGGCCAGACGCTCCGCCACGGCCCTCTGGCCGACGATCTCGTCCAGCCGCTGGGGACGAAGCCTTTCATCGACCGGATCGATCACACGCGGTAGTCGCGCCGGATGAGAGTCAGATCCCGCGGGGTCCTTGCCCTCGCTGCCACCGTCACGCTTTCCCTGGATGATTGGCTCTCTCATGGGATCCTCGGATTACTGGGAGTGGCCAGTGGCCAGTAAAATCGGTGCTACAAAACTATTCCCTGCTCTGCTGATAGATCGCTTCGATCATATCGGCCACGGTCTTGAATTTTTTCTTACCGGTCAGAACGCGATCGATGGCCTGACGGGCCTGGCTTTCGGTGTGGCCGACCGAGAGCAGTGCGGCGTACGTGTCGCGAATCACGTCGGGACCGGCGTACTCGGTCTCGCCATTGCTGCCGGCGTGCCCGGCGCCGGCGTGGGCCGCGTCGGGGCCGACGATCAGGGCAAACTTCCCCACCTTGCGGCGCAGCTTGGCAACGATGCGTTCGGCCATGGCCTCGCCGATGCCCGGGTAGGTCGCCAGCATCTTCACGTCCTGGTCCTCGATCGTGCGGGCCAGCTCGCGGACCGGCCGCACCATTGCCCGCAGCGCCTTGCGCACGCCCACGCCGTCCACCGAGCAAAACGTGTCGAAGAACTCGCGCTCAATCGGCGAAAGGAAACCGACCAGCCGGGGAACCATCCTCCCGGTCATGGCGTTGCCGTCGATGTAAAAAATGGTATGCAGCGTGATCGGCTCGCCGAGCTTGCCCTGAACCTGGCGGCGGGTGTGCTCGGGGATCAGCACCTCCATCTCGAACGGCTCGACAGCCAGGGTCAGTGTCTCCTCCGCGACCGTCTTCAAAATGCCTCGAATGTGCGTGATCACCGTGCGCTGAGTCCTTTCTCGATCATCCGACGAAGTCTGATTTTTTGTTCAGTAATTATGCACGACGATCGATCGCGATGCAAGAGCAAGCGCGTCGAGGTGGAGACCTGCGAGAGCCGTCGATCGTGGCCGCCCGGCGCGAGCGGACCCATCGGCCGAGGTTGATGAGAGTGCCGGCGGCCGGGGCGTGCGCTTTGTTGGTCCAAGGCAACGTGCCACCGCGCTCTTGCCGTCTCGACGACCGCGCAGCGAATGAGCGGCTTGAGGGCCACCTGGCTGACTGGGACCATCATTTGGCGTCGCGCTGAAACCTTTTTCGCAACGGCGTGGCTCGACCGATTGCCGGCGCGAGGCGAGGCGCGCCGTCGTGGCCCTCACAGCGGCACGCGTACTGTTCGTCGCATCGGCTGGATCTGAAAATTCTGGAAAAATTCTGGAAAAACCCAGGGAAAACCGCTGTGGATCGAACGCATGAGAGTGTCGTCAAAACTAGGCTTGGTGCGATACAAGGGTTCCAGTGTTTCCTGATTCGAGCCGTGCGAAATCGTGGAAACCCAAAAAAAACCTGAGAAAATCCGCGTTTTTGGGCAATCTTCCTCTTCCATTAATTCAAAGATTTGGTATGAATTGGCGCAGGGACCGCTCAATCAGAGCTGGTCGAAGACAAGCGAACATGTTTAGCAACGAGGTGATAGCGATGGCAGTGAAGAAGTCGACGGCACCCAAGAGCGGCACGAAGACAGCGAAGGCCAAGCCCGCGGTCAAGAAAGCCGCACCCAAGAAGGCCGACGCCAAGGCGAAGGCGACCCCCAAGGCCGGCGCCAAGAAGGCCGCACCCAAAAAGGCGCCGGGCGTCAAGCTGACCGAACCTCAGAAGAAGTTCCTGGAGACGGTGGCCGCGAAAAAGGAAGAGGGCCTCGTGGGCACCAAGGGCACCGCCAAGATCCTGGGCACCTTGCTTGAGAAGAAGCTCGTCAAGAAGGGCAAGAAAGAGGAGGGCGGGTACTTCCGCTTCCACATCACCAAGCTTGGTTCGAAGCACTCCCCCGCGCCGGGCAGTTCGACGACGAGCTCCGAGCCGAGCTCGGCCCCGCCGGCCTGATCGCGGCATCACCAGGGGGAATGCGAGCCGTCAGGTCAGCAGCAGCCACTGACGGCTCGCTTCCTGGCCCGTTCACACGGGGTAACGGGCTCATCGCTGCCACGATATGTGCCCACCTTGCCTGTCGTTCGTTAGTTCACTGGCAAAGTGGCCGGCTCTCTCCTCCGCTCCCAAGTCGGCCTTGGCGATTTGACGGCTTGCCGTTAAGATTCCCCCGCCGTCGTGGTCCAATCCCTTCTTTGCCCGATTCACGTCCCTGGCTGGCCGATCGCAACGGTTCCTCGTCCCAGGGTTTGATCTGCCTCGGCCGCGAGGGAATGCGGCCGATCGGGCGTTCAAACGAGTTCGCAGACACATTTGCAAGAGCGGGGCCGATGGTCATGGATGACGCCTCCTCCAACCCGCCACGTGATCGCCGTCACCTTTCCAGGCTGATGGTGGTCTGCGCCCTTGCGGTCGCAGGCTGCACAACCTGGGTGGGAACGACGGCCAAGAGCTTCTTGGGACACGTGCGCAATGACCCTGACCCCAACATGCGCTATGTTGCCTACTCGAAGCTTGCCGACCCCCGCGCCTACGACAGCGAGGAAGAGAAAGCCGAGGCGGTCCGCATCCTCATCGACAAGTTCGAGAAAGGACACGAGCCGATTGCCACCAGGGCCATGATCTGCCGGACTCTGGGACAGCTTCGCGATCCCCGCGCGCATGATCTGCTGGTGAAGTCGGTGAACAGTCCCGAGGCCGTGATCAAGATCGAGTCCTGTCGCGCGCTGGGGAAAGTCGGCCGGCCCGATGACGCCACAATCCTGGCGCAGGTGATGACCCTGGACAACCTCGAGGACGCACGGATTGCGGCGATCGAAGGGCTGGCGGAGCTCAAGACGAAGGACCCGCGGATCTACCAGTTGCTGGTCGAGAACATGGATCACGACGACCCGGCCATCCGCCTGGCCTCGCTCAATGCCCTCCGCAAGCTGACCGGCAAGGATCACGGCACCAATCCCGCCGACTGGAGGCGCAAGCTCAAGCCGGTGCTCGACGCCGCCGCGGCGACCGCCTCCCCAAGTCCGGGTGATGCCGCGATCAAGGCCCGGCCCGCGGCGGAATCCGCGACCGCGACCAGGTTCCCTTGACCTGATCTGGTATGATTGCGAACCGAGGACGCTTGCGCGCTGTCCGTCAGGGGAAAGCCGCCGGAAGCAAAGCCGTGTCCGGAGGCATCCCCGAGCGTGGCACCTGATCGAGCATCCCGGGCCGCGAGACGACATGGACACGCACACGCTCGACCTGCTTGAGTTCGCCAAGATCCGCGCCCTGGTGGCCGCTCGCGCGGCCTGCTCTCTGGGCAAGGAGGCTGCGCTCGGGCTGCAGCCGGTCAGCGACCGCGCCGAGATCCACGACCGCCATGTGCTCACGACCGAGATGGTCGAGGCCCGTCGCTCCGGCCTTTCCCCTCCGCTGGGTGGTCTGCACGATATCCGCGCGCACGTTCGCCGCGCGCAAGTCGGCGCCATGCTGGAGCCCGAAGAACTGGCCGAGACCGCCGAAACGCTCAGGGTGCTGGGCTACCTCGACCGCTGGCTGACGCGGGTCGGCGAACAGTTTCCCCGGTTGGGAGGCCTGCGCCAGGGCGTGGGGGAATTCTCCGGCGTGGCCACCGCCATCGAGGGCTGCCTCGACAGCCGGGCCAAGGTGCTGGACACCGCGAGCCGCCGGCTGTCGATGCTGCGACGCGAGATCGGTCAGGCCGAGGAAAAGATCCAAGAAACGCTCCGCCGGATGCTGCGATCTCCCGAGATCAAGCGGATCCTCCGCTACCCCAACTTCACGATGGTCGGCCATCACTACGTTCTGCCCGTGGCCAAGGACCATCGGGGCGAGCTGCAGGGCTCGGTTCAGCGCAGCAGTGCCACGAACGAGACGGTCTACATCGAACCAACCGCGATCTCGGAACAGTCTGCTCAGCTCTCGTATCTCCGTTCCCGCGAGGCGAAGGAGATCCGTCGGATCTTGCGCTGGCTCAGCGCCCAGGTCGGCATGGTGGCCGACTCGCTGCTCCAAACCCTGGCGATCATGGCCGAGCTGGACCTGATCCATGCCAGGGCCCGGTTCAGCCTGGATTACCGGATGTCGACCCCGGACATGAACGACGAGGGACGCCTCGTCCTCCGCCAGGCCAGGCATCCACTGCTCGAGGCGATCGTCCTCAAGGACCTCGCACTGCCTGCCACCGACTCAGCACCCCTCGCGGCGGCGACGACGACGGGCGTCGAGCCTGTTCGTTCCGTGGTTCCGATCGACGTCCATCTGGGCGTGCAGTTCCAGATCCTGGTCGTCACGGGTCCCAACACGGGGGGAAAGACGGTCGCGCTCAAGACCGTGGGCCTGCTGGCGATCATGGCCCAGAGCGGCCTGCACGTGCCGGCAGCCGAAGGCTCGCAGCTTCCGGTCTTCGACCAGGTGCTCGCCGATATCGGCGACGAGCAGAGCCTCGAGCAATCGCTCTCGACTTTTTCGTCGCATGTGCGGCGGATTTCCCAGATTCTGGGCCAGGCGACACAACACTCGCTGGTCGTGCTCGATGAGCTGGGAGCGGGAACCGATCCCGCCGAAGGAGCGGCGCTGGGGCGGGCGATTCTCGATGAGCTGGACAGTATCGGCTGCCGGTCGATTGTCACGACCCATATCGGCGACCTCAAGTCCTATGCACTGGCCAATCCCCGCGCCGAGAATGCCGCGGTCGAGTTCGACGTTGAGACGCTGCGGCCGCGTTATCGGCTGCACATCGGCGACGTGGGCCAGTCGAACGCCCTGCAGATTGCCCGCCGCCTGGGCTTGGCCGGGCACGTCGTGAACCGGGCCGAGGCCTACCTCGAGCAGTGCCGCGGGGCGGCCGTGCCGGCCGAGTGGGAGCTTGTCGGCAAGCTGCGCAGGGAAGCCGAGGACGCACGGCAGGCAGCCCTTGCCGCCCAGGCCCAGGCCGAGCGTACGCGCGAGGCACTCGGTCAGCGGCTTGCCGACCTTCAGCGCGAGACCCGGCGCGACGAGCAGCTTGTCGAGGCCCGCGCGCGGCTCCAGCCCGGCGACCGCGTCGTCGTGCCCCGCCTGGGATACGATCGACCCGGCCGCATCGTCAAGCTTGACCCGCGCAAGAAGACCGCCGTGGTGGCGATCGGTCACGTGACCTGGAACGTCGCCATCGACGAGTTGATCCCTCAACTCAGTCGAGTTCCCGATGACATCATCGCCCAGCCCTCGACGCAGACCAAGGGCTCGAAGCCCGCGCCGGTGCGGCCCCTGGAAGATTTCGACGAGGAGTGAACGGAGCGCGATCGCGAAAAGGCGAAAGACTCATCCCTCAGCGGCTGTCATCGTAGGCCGGCATCTTGCGGCTCCTCAGCGACCTCCTTCGTCACCCGACGGAGGCGTCTTGAGGTAAAGGGCGCCCAGCGGGGGGAGCTTCAGCGACAGGAGGAAGGGGCGTCCGGCATAAGGCTCCGGAACGGCCCAGACGCCTCCCCACTCGTTGCCGACGTTCGAGCCTCCGTAATATTCGGAGTCCGTGTTCAAAAGCTCGCGATAGAAGCCGCCGGTGGGCACGCCGATACGGTAAAGCTCGCGAACGACCGGCGTGAAATTACAGATGACGACCATGGAATCATTGGGGTCCTTCGCCCGGCGAAGAAAGGCCAAGACGCTGTTTTCCCAGTCATGCAGCTCCAGCCATTCGTAGCCTTGCCAGTCGAAATCGACCTGGTGGAGCGACGCTTCCGTGTTGCAAAGGGCGTTGAGGTCGCAAACGAGCTTCAAGATGCCCTGGTGGTCTCGCCACTGGAGAAGGTGCCAGTCGAGGCTCTCATCCTGGTTCCATTCGCGCCACTGCGCCAGCTCGTCTCCCATGAACAGCAGCTTCTTGCCGGGGTGGCCGTACATATAGGCGTAGAGCAGCCTGAGATTGGCGAACTTCTGCCAGAGGTCGCCGGGCATCTTGTCCAGCAAAGCCCGCTTGCCGTGCACGACCTCGTCGTGCGACAGCGGCAGGACGAAGTTCTCGCTGAAGGCGTAGATCATGCTGAACGTGAGCATACCGTGCTCGTACTTGCGGTAGACCGGGTCCTTTGAAATGTAGCGGAGGGTGTCGTTCATCCAGCCCATGTTCCACTTGAGGCTGAAGCCCAGGCCGCCGAGATAGGTGGGCCGGGACACGCCCGTCCAGCTCGTCGATTCCTCGGCGATGGTCAG
>JAFAHT010000304.1 GCA_019237095.1 Planctomycetaceae bacterium | reverse complement strand
AGGACGGCTCAACTCGGGAAAGTTCCGAGCCGCCTCTGCCAAGCAGTCTTCTCGACGGAAGTATCAATCAGCCAATAGGCTGCGATCAGGTGGCACTTCATTACAGCTTCGCTACCTCTGGGCCTACTTGGTCGAGGAGGCCGCGTTCTGCGGGATGCTGGCCGAGCGCGGGTGGCCGGTTCTTGTCTACCCCGGTCCTCTGGACCCCTTCCGAGCGGTGAGCGATGGCGAGATCCCTGACGCTCCCGAATCGTTGCGGAAGCTCCAGATCGTCAGCCTCAAACTCAAGCGCCAGTGGCTGCCGGGAGAGCGGCCGCCCCGGGCACCGGCCGCTGTGGTGGCGCCACGGCCGGGCGGCAACGGCCGCCTCGTCGCCGCCAAATAGCAAACCGCTGTACAGAACTTGTTTACGACCCGATACCCACGCCGTGGCCGACCTCCACCACGAGGCGGCCACGAAACTCAAACTAGACCTGAAACAAGCGTGATGCGAGGTTTGACATAGGGCTGTCAGTGGATCAAAGCCTATGAATCAAGGCAGAAATCGAAACGGTGGAATTAGGAGATGCGCTCACTCGAAAATCACATGCGCCGCTGGCGCCCCTTCTACGAAAGGCTGAAAACGAAGGGGTGAGGTTCCTGGAAGGCGATTCATCACGCTTGTTTGAGGACTAGAGACGCTCATGACGACCTACGCGACCGAAACTCACCCCAGCTACCCCTTCCCCTTCGGGCCCTTCGGGACTTCTACGCTCGCTTACGACGAGTTCCGCCGGACGACTCCGGTTCGCCGGGTGTCGGTCCCGAGCGGTTGGGAGGCTTGGCTGGTTACCCGCTATTCAGACGTCTGCATGGTGCACAAGGACAAGCGGTTTTCACGCGACGAGGCGGTTCGGGTCGGTGCCGCGCTGGTCGAGAACGCCGGTATGGAGGTTGAGGCGGGAGTCCTTCAGAACACGGACGGTGAGGAACATGCGCGCCTGCGACGCGTGTTCGCGAGCCATTATGGGGTTGGGATAGCAAACGGACAAAAACCAACGCTCCGGTTGGCTGGATGGCTCACACCTTGATGGGTCCTATAGGCGCTTTGCGAGCCCAGCGGTCGACCCGGAGTTGATTCCCCCTCCGCACGGGGTGAGGTGATCGTACCGGGCCGGGTGAGGTCCGAGCGGTCCTCGGGGGCGGCGTTGGTAGGGCATCGCTCCCCCGGCCTCTGCGCCTCCGGTCACGAAAGGCGCAAGCAATGCGCTTTTCGTGGCTCACGCGACTCCGGCGTCAGAACGTGCAAGAGGGCCAGATTCCCAGGGAAATCGTGGCTGCGGGCGTGTCGGGGCCTGAGGGGCAGGCGAGGCCGGGTTGCGCCTTTATACGGGGAAAGCGCACTGCTGAACCGACGCTCAGTTCAGAGCGTTGGTTTTTGTCCGGCTGCTATCCCAAGGCCCATTCGCGCCACCTCCACAAAGAGCAGTGTAAGGAGATGGGGTTGGACGTAGTCGATCTTGAGACCGATCAGGAACTGCAAGACCTAGTGCTTACAGTGCATCACGCCTTCATGCATACCTTCGCGCACTCCCCAGCAATCAAGATCGTAGAAAATCATCTCGGCATTGCCACTGTGATCAACATCACCATTCAGAAGTAAAAAGCGGAGAGCACCACCAAGAGTATCATCCTGCTCGTCAGCGATGCTCCTGGCTCCTGATTTGCTCAGCTAGTCTCCTTAAAGCATGAATTGCGACGTACCGAGGAGCCGAAAAATCAGGGCGGAGGATTCCCGGCAACGCAGAGGAAGGCGGGTCCTCATCGAGACATCGGGGCTTTGCCGCCGGTCGAGAGCCGCCATTCGCGTGCAACGGCCAGAACCCCGGAACCGCGGGCAAGACACCGAACACAAATGGGCTCGCTGAGGACCATGCTGGTTGCATCGCTGGTTGCGACCGCGGTGAGCGGAGGGTTCCGAACCCCCTCGCTCCAGGCCGGCGAGAGCCGCGCGGAGTCGGCCCCGCCGAACTCTCCTCCGGCGCCGGCGTCGTCTCGACACGCGGACCCCTCGGCCGCACAGCCGCGAACGAGCGGGGCCCAACCCTCACAGCGGTCGGATGCTCGTCCCGCGGGTGGTTCGAGGTCCCCTCAACCGACGATGCCCTCTGAGGTCCAGGAGATCCTCGATTGGATGCATGCCCGGCAGGCGCTCTGTTCGCGCGCCGAGTGGCCGCGCCTGTGTCGTTACTGCGACCAGGCCGAGGCTGCTCTAATCCTGGCCCCGCTCACCCTCCGCCCCTGCACGCCCAAGGTCGGCTTCTTCGCCTTGGAGCAGCCCTATCAGTATCTGCCGCCGCCGCAGGCCTTCGTCGTGGCTGTGCCCCCGTTGCCACCCCGGCCGGATGCCCCCGCCGGGCGGCCCAATCCCTGGAGATTACCGTTCTACGAGAGCAACTTCCGCTACCTGGACCAGCCGAATAACTCCTCCATCGATCCCTTCGACTTCATCAAGCGGATTCCGGTGCCGACCGTCGAGGAGATCGTCTCGGACTTCGGCGGCGAGTTCCGCTGGCAGGGCCGGGTCGAGGACAACCGTCGTCTGACCGGCGAGCAGAACAATTTCAACCTCTTCCGCGTGAAGCTGTTCCTCGATACCTGGTACTGGGGCCGCTTCCGAACCTTCTTCGAGGTTTTCTGGGCCGATACGTCGGAGCAAACCGTCCCCCCGGCCTTCTTCGATACCAATCACGGCGATTTCCTGAACGCCTTCGGTGAGCTCAAGCTCCTTGACCGCGACGACCGGACTCTTTCCGCACGGTTCGGTGGTCGTCAGCAATTGCTCTTCGGCGATCAGCGGCTGGTCGCGCCGTTAGACTGGGCGAACTCACCGCGCACCTTCGATACCGTCGCCAATGCCCTCTGGCGCGGCCTCAACTGGCATCTCGACGCCTTCTGGTGCCGCCCCAATATCATCCTACCCCGCCAGCTCGACGAGCCCAATTCCCAGCAGCAGTTCTTCGGCCTCTACGCGGTCTATCAGGGGTTTCGGAACCAGGTTTACGACCTGTACTACCTCGGTTTCGACCAGAAGAAAGGCCCCGGCATCACCTTTAACGGCGAGGCGGGCGACCTGGCCATCCAGACGTTCGGCACCCGCTGGCAAGGGCAGTCGAAGAACCTCCTCTGGGAAGGGGAGGCCGCCTATCAGTTCGGCCACCACCGCAATCTCCCGCGCAGCGCCGGCATGGTTACCAGCGGAATCGGCCATCGGTTCGCCAGATGGCCCCTGGTCCCCGAACTCTGGTTCTACTTCGACTACGCCTCGGGCAACCGCCGCCCCGACGGGGGCAGCTTCGGGACCTTTAACCAACTTTTCCCCTTCGGGCACAAGTTCTTCGGCTACATGGATATTGTGGGCCGACAGAACATCATTGCCCCGAACGTCTTGACCCGCTTCAGCCTGGGGCAGCGCGCCAGCCTCTTGCTCTGGTACTACAACTTCCACCTGGCCTCCGCCCGCGATGCCTTGTACAACGCTGCCGGCACGCCGATCCGGTTCGACCCCACCGGCCGCGCCGGACGCTACGTCGGCGACGAACTGGACATTGTCCTGAGCTTTGTCATGAATCCCCACTCCGACTGGCAGATCGGCGTGTCCCACTTCTGGGCCGGCCCGTTCGTGCAGCGGACGGCCAACACCCCCGCCCAGGCCGAGGGCGGATCGTTTTTCTACACCCAGTTTTTGTTCCGGTTCTAACTTGGTAGTCCCCACGGAACCGTGAAGCCTGGACGAGCGAGGAAGCGGGCCCCCGTTGCATGCCGGCAAGCGTCAAGATGGAGAACACGGAGGATTACGGCAGAGCTTAAGCCGGCTCGGGGATCGACGCCGCTCCTTCTCCACCCGACGCAGGTTCCCAGAGGAGAGGGCGAGCCCGAGTCGAAATCCAGCTTCACGGTCCCGAGGAGTGCTACCTACGGGGTCTGAGTAGTTCTACAGCCGCAGGAGTTTGTCACGCCGTTTCGGCTTCCCCTATGAAAGGGTGTAACCCAACTCGGCGGAGCGGCCGGCCTCCTTGACGATCGCCGGGGCGTTCCGAGCAGTGACTGGCTCGTCGCGGCGAGCGCGCCCCGATCCGACCTCCTGATAGAGATCTCGCGCTTCATATCGGTCATTTTTGATGCCCCCCCCCGCCGCGCCGGGCCGCTTGCAAATACATCGATACGTAGTATACTGCATATTATCCTATTACGTTCCTACATTACGTAGTACGTATTATGTAATATGTAGGGCACAGCAGGAGGAGCGTGGCAATCTCAAAGGAGCAGGTAGCTGACGCGGCGGCGGCGATTCAGGCGGAAGGATTGGAGCCTACTTACATGAACGTGAGGGAGAGACTAGGGAGCGGGTCGTTTTCCACGATTCAGAAGTACCTCAAGGACTGGCGAAGTAGCGGAGCTGAGATCAAACCAGAGGCCGAGGAGCTTCCAGAGCCGTTCCGCGAGGTGCTTCAGCGGTTCGGCCTTGAGGCATGGCGAGCGGTAAGCGTCTGGGCAAAAGACGAGCTCGACGAAACGAGGAAGGATTTCGAGCGCAGGGTTGTCGAGAATCAGGCTGAAGCCGAAAAAGCGGCGGCAACCGTTGATGCCCTCCAGGTGGAATTGAACTCCCTCGGCGAGGAACGAGATTCGCTCAGGACAGAAGTCGAGGAGGCACGCTCCAAACTGGCAGCCGCGCAAGGTGCTCTGAGCGAGACTCGAAAACAGGTCGAGAGGGAGATTGAACGCAATCAAGCACTCGAACGCCGCAACCAGGATGAGCTCTCAGCAGCCGCCAAGGACTTTGAGCGGCGGATCGCCGAGCACCAAAGCGATATCGACAAGGTGGCGAAGACGGTTGATGCCTTACAGGCGGAACTGGACAAGGTGAGAGAGGAGCGGGAATCGTTCAGGAGAGAAGCCGAGGGAGCACGAGCCAACCTCTCAGCGGCGCAAGCAACCCTGAGCGAAGCCAGAAAACAAATCGAGCGAGAGATCGAGCGAAGCACCGCCCTCGAACGGCGGAACCAAGAGCTCTCGGAGAGAGTGATTGAAGAATCCGCGAAGGCAAAGGCCCTGGAGCTTGGTGCCGGCAAGCGAAGCGACCAAACCGAGTAGGGCCGGCTCGACGCCTTGCGGCAAGTATGTTGAGTTTAGGCCATTATACAGATACTTTACAATCGGAGAGCCAGGGATATTGTCGACCAGTGGCCGGACGGATGGCCCTCGTTCAGGAAGTGTTGGCGCAGGACGAAGGCACGACATCTCTTTCCCCGAAAGCGAGGAGGAAGCACCATGCTAAGATCATTCTGGTCGAATGTGACCGCGGGCATCGCGGTCTTGGTCGGGATCGCCGGTCTGTCTTACGTGCTCGCCGGGGCGGCCCAGCCACCCGGCGGGCCAGCGGCGGTGGTCGAGTTCACCGCCGACGGGAAGCTCAAGCAGCCCATCGGCTATCGCGAGTGGGTGTACATCGGCGAGGTGGTGACCCCCAACGAGCTCAACGGCGGCGAGGCCACGTTCCCCGAGTTCCACGCCGTCTACATGGACCCCGAGAGCTTCGCCCACTTCAAGATGACAGGCAAGTTCCGTGACGGCACCGTCGTCATGAAAGAACTCAGCAGCGTCGGCTCAAAGGAAGCGCCCAGCGGCAATGGCTACTTCCAAGGCGAGCTCACCGGCTTGGAGGCCTCGATCAAGGATTCCAAGCGCTTCAAGGACGAGCCCGGCAACTGGGCCTACTTCAGCTTCGGCCACAAGTACCCGCTCAAGGCGGAGGTGTCCAAGAACGCTGCCGCCGCGTGCAACCAGTGCCATCAGGACAACGCCAAGATGGACTGGGTCTTCAGCCAGTATTACCCCGTCCTGAGCGCTGCGGCCCCGCGTTCGAAGTAAGGCCGGCAGGGGGTGTCTGGGTTGGTCACGGCCCGGACACGCCCACATCCCCGATCCCGAGGAAACCACGCCATGAACACCAAGCTCTTCCGCTGGCTG
>JAFAHT010000589.1 GCA_019237095.1 Planctomycetaceae bacterium | reverse complement strand
AAACCATGAGAAGCGATCGCTTCTGGTCTTTTTTTTGTCCGTCTGTGATACGCAGGCTGATATACTGACTAAGGATAAGACTTCCGGGCTGGTCGATATTGCCGCCGCTGGGCCGGTGGACTCCGTTGAGTTTTAGCTCCGGGCGAGATCTCGCTCAATGCAATTCACCGAGCCTTGGCACTTCAAAGGCTCCCAGGGTGTCGTACCCGGGCACAAATTAGCGATCAATCGGTAGGGAGTGTCGAGGAGGTTCGTTGCCGCGCGGCCGCTATCGGCGGAGATTGAGAAACCCCGTTTCCGTTTGTTGGATCTCGAGGCCTTCTTCGAAGAGGTTGTCATGTCGAGTCTTCAACACAAGCTGGATCGAGTGCGCCGGCCGCGGGTCCAGATCACCTACGATGTGGAAACCAACGGCGCGATGCAGAAGGTCGAGTTGCCGTTCGTCGTCGGCGTTCTTGCCGATCTGTCGGCACAGTCCACCGAGCCGCTCAAACCTCTCAAGGAGCGGCCTGTCGTGGAGATCGACCGCGACAATATTAACAACGTCATGGCCAAGGCGACTCCCCGGGTGGCCATGAAGGTGCAGAACCGGCTGACCAGCGAGGACACCAAACTCGCGGTGGAATTGAAGTTCAAGCACATCGATGACTTCGAGCCGGCTCAGGTCGCCGAGCAGGTGCCCGCGCTGAAAGAGCTCCTCGACATGAGGACGCGGCTGACCCAGTTGCTCAGCAAGATGGAGGGCAATGACAAGCTCGACCAGTTGCTGGCCGACATCTTGAGCAACACGGACAAGGCCAAAACCCTTGCCAAGGAACTGGGAATCGAAACCGCCGAGCCGAGCACGGAGACCAAGTGATGAGCAGCGCCGAACAAGCACCGGCCGCAGCAGCAACGGCCACCCAGACGACCGAAGCCCCCAGTCTGCTGGACCAGGTGATCAAGGCCACCCGCCCTCAGTCCGAGAAGGAGCAGGAAAGGGCCAAGGATTATTTCCGCCAGTTCCTCGACCAGGCGGTCAAGCCCGGCCAGGTGGTTTCCAAGGATGTGGAAACCAACATCAAGACCTGGATCGGAGAGATCGACAAGAAGCTCACCGCCCAGCTCAACGAGATCATGCACGAGCCGGCATTCCAGAAGCTCGAGTCCACCTGGCGGGGCCTGCACTACCTGGTGAGCCAGAGCGAGACGAGCACCACGCTGAAGATCCGGGTGCTGAACATCAAGAAGCGGGAACTGTTCAAGGACCTGGAAAAAGCCGTCGAGTTCGACCAGAGCTCGCTGTTCAAGAAGATTTACGAGGAGGAGTACGGTCAGCTCGGCGGTCAGCCGTACGGCATGCTGGTGGGCGACTTTGAATTCGGCCGCAATGCCGAAGACATCAGCCTGCTCAAGATGATCTCGGGTGTTGCCGCGGCTTCTCATGCCCCATTCGTCGCGGCCGCCGACCCCAAGCTGTTCAGTCTCGATAGCTGGACAGAGCTGGCCAATCCGCGGGATCTGGCCAAGATCTTCGAGAGCGTAGAATACGCGGCCTGGAAGTCGTTCCGCCAATCGGAAGACTCGCGGTACATCGCCTTGACCATGCCCCGGGTCCTGGGCCGGCTCCCTTACGGCGAGAACTTCAAGCGGGTCACCGAGTTCAATTTCGAGGAGCAGGTCGACGGCAAGGAGCACAACAACTACTTGTGGATGAACGCGGCCTGGGCCTACGCGGCGCGGATCACCGACGCCTTCGCCAAGTACGGCTGGCTGGCCCGGACCCGGGGGGTCGAGGGAGGAGGCAAGGTTGAGGGTCTGCCGGTGCACACCTTCCCGACCGACGACGGCGACGTCGCGATGAAGTGCCCGACCGAGATCGCCATCTCGGATCGCCGTGAATTTGAGTTGTCGAACCTGGGCTTCCTTCCGCTATTACATAGCAAGGGAAACGACTTCGCCGTCTTCATGGGAGCCCAGTCGTGCCAGAAGCCCAAGACCTACTTCGACGCTGCGGCCAACTCCAACGCCGAGCTGTCGGCCAAGTTCAACTTGATCCTCAACACCTCGCGATTTGCCCATTATCTCAAGGTGATGGCCCGCGACAAGATCGGCTCGTTCATGGAAGTCGGCGAGTGTGGAGTCTGGCTGAACAACTGGATCCAGAACTATGTGCTCGCCAACCCGGAACTGGTTGGGGAAGAAGAGAAAGCCAAGAGGCCGCTGGCCGACGCCAGGATCAATGTTCGCGCCGTGGAGGGCAAACCCGGTTCGTACGAGGCGATCGCCTACTTGCGACCCCACTTCCAGCTTGAAACGCTGTCGACCTCGATGCGACTGGTCGCCGAGGTCCCCAAGAAAGCCTGACTCCGAGGAGGCACAGGGGCGGGTACCGAGCATCGTCTCGGCCGCCCACATCGATCAGCGGGGCTCTGGATCGTCGTCCGTGATGGCGTGGCAGCCGGAGCCCGATTTCCCGGTCTTAACGCGGTTTGTGCGCTTGCTCTGACGTGGGCCTGTCTCGGGGTGTTCAGCCTGATACTCTCAGGATGACCGGTGACGGCCTTTTGAGGTTTGACCAGGTGAACTTCCACCTGTGAAGGAGTTGAACGACCATGGCGTTTGATACCTACATCTCGATTGATACGGTTGATGGCGAGGCGACCCAGGCGAAGCACACGAAGTGGATCGAGATCTACTCGTTCTCCTGGGGTGCCTCCAACCCGACCACCGTTGGCTCCGGCACGAGTGGTCTGTCGTCGGGCAAGGTTTCGGTTTCGAGCTTCAACATCATGAAAAAGACCGAAACTTCATCCGCCAAGCTGTTCGCCGCCTGTTGTGCGGGGCAGCACTTCCCCAAAGCCACCGTTGAGATGAGCAAGGCCACCGGCACCAGCGGGGAGCAGCAAGTCTTCCTCAAGTACGTCTTCACCGACGTGATGGTGGAGTCGGTCCAGTGGTCAGGCTCCTCGGGCGGCGACGACACGCCCACGGAATCGGTCAGCATGGCGTTCGCCAAGGTCGCCATCACCTACTTCAAGCAAGATGAGGCGACAGGTGCAATGTCCTCGGCGGGCGACGCAAGCTGGGACCTGACAAAGGTGTCCAAGTAGCTGAGGCAAGTGTTCGCCGGGAGGCCCGCCGAGTGCGACCACCGTTGCTCGACGGTGTCGCTGGCTTGGCGGGTATTCTTGCATTCATCGTCGTGGTGTGCTGATCTCTCGCGGTGACCTCTTTGCAAGGAAGTCGGCCCCCACCGAGCGGGTGCGGGTCCGTCCTTTTCCGGGTTGGGGAGCGATCCATGAATGCAGGTGAGCTGTACAAGGCAGGGCGTCTGGGCGAGGCCATCGAGGCTCAGGTCCAGGAAGTAAGGGCCAGTCCGCTGGATCACTCGAAGCGGCTGTTCCTCTTCGAGCTCCTGACCTTTTCGGGTGATCTTGATCGAGCCCGGAGGCAGATCGACGTCATCAAGTATGACGACAACGACCTCGAGAGGGCGGTCGCCGGCTATCGCAAGCTGCTGGATTCGGAGCAAGCCCGGCGTGATCTCTTCACCCGGGGAGTTGCTCCCGGGTTCTTCGGCGAGCCCTCGGAGCACCTGCGGTTGCGTCTGGAGGCGGTCAACCGCCTGCGTGAGAACGCCCCGGCGGAGGCCGCCGAACTGCTTGCCCGCGCCGCGGAGGCGACTCCATCCCTCCAGGGTCAGCTCAACGGACAGACGTTCCAGGAGCTGCGTGACGCCGATGACCTGTTCAGTGGCGTTCTCGAAGTCATGGCGCAGGGACGGTATTTCTGGGCTGGCCTGGAGCAGGTCCACATGGTGGCGATGAATCCGCCGCGGTTTCCTCGCGACATCCTCTACATCCCCGCCCACCTGGAACTGGCGACCGAGACTGGCGAGGTCTTCCTGCCCGCTCTCTATCCGGGCTCGCATGAGCATGCCGATGACCAGGT
>JAFAHT010000029.1 GCA_019237095.1 Planctomycetaceae bacterium | reverse complement strand
GTCAAATAAGCACGTTCATGCCAAAGGGCCGAATTCCCGGTTGCCGATCGTAGCGGTTTTGCGGATGTTGAGGGGCCGCGTGGCGGTCAGGCCGGCTGCGGCGGCTTGTACTTCAAGAGGGCCTCGATTTTCTTGATCCGTTCCTCGGCGTCCTCGATCAGCTTCTTGCCGGCGCCTTTGCGGAGGACGGCGGCGGCGCGGAGCAGGTAACCGTCTTGGGCCGAAGGGGGCGAGTGGACCATGCATTGCGTCAAGAGCAGGGCGGCCCGGTAGTACGCCTCGGGGTCGTCGGGCAAGACCTCGGGGAGTCGCTCGGCGGTGTCGGCCGCGCCAGGGAGGTCCAGGAGATCGAGCCGGAGTTTGGCGAGGGCGAAAAGGCTGTCACGGGCGTGCTCGCGGTAGAGGTCGTTCCGGGGGTTCGCCACCAGCGCCTTGAGGTGGTGGGCGACGGACTGCTCCAGACACCAGCAGGCCTCCTTGAATTCGCGGCGCCCGGTGCGCACGAACGACTGGCAGTAGAGGGTCCGCCCAAGGGCATCGCGGTACATGGCGATGTCGGGGTGCAGCCGGACCAACTCGTCCTGGAGCGCGTACGCCCTGGAGTAGTACAACCGGTCGGCCTCGTCGGGGTCGGTCTGCTTGAGAAGACTGCCGAGGTTCAAATAGGTAACCGCCAGCTCCTGCCGGTAGCGGGGCACGTTGCCGAACCGCTCGACGAGCTTGATCTGCCGGCGCAGGGCGTCGTGCTCAAGTTCCTTCGCCTCTCCGGGCGCACGGACCTCCAGGTGGAAGGCGAGGTTGCATTCGATGATGGCCAGTTCCTCGGAGTAATCGGGGACGGCGGGGAACTGGTCGGCGAGGGTTTTCTGGAGCGCCAGGGCCTCGCGGTCGAGTTCCTCGGCCACGTCGGGACGGGAGGTCCAGATGAGGACGGCCAGGTTGGTGCAGGTCCGCGCTAACCGCCAGCGATGGCCGGCGATGCTGGGGGCTGCCACGGCGAGCTTCTCCTGGACGTCCTTGGCTTCGCGCAAGTTGGCTTCGGCCTGCTCGCGACGACCGGCGATTACCTGGAGCAGGGCGAGGTTGTTTGCGTACCGCGCCCAGGAGGCGCGGGCGTCGGGGGCGTCGCGGGCCGAGTCGGCCAGTTCGGTCAGAGCGTCCATCGCGTCTCGGTAGTCGTCCCCGGCCCCCTGGAGCGTTGACTTGCCCGGCATCCGCGCCAGGAGGGCACCCCTCTGATAGCGGGCGTCGGCGAGTTCCTTCTGCGCTTCAACGTCCCCGGGCGACTCGTCCACGAGGCGCCTGCGCAGCGCGACGGCATCGTTCAGCAAGGCCTTCGCCTCGGCGAAGCGGTTCGACTTCTTCCACAGGACGCCCAGTCCCGTGAGGGCGCGCGCGAGCTCGCGGCGGGCGTCGGGCGAGGCATCGGCCCGCGGCTTCAGGACGTCGACCGCTCTCTGGTAGGCTGACTCCGCCGCGAGGTCATCGCCGAGCATTCCCTGGATGTCGCCCACGCGGCGGTAGGCCCGCGCGGTTTCCAGAGGGGGTAGGGGGTTATCCTTGTTTTGCGCGAGCGATTGGGAGAACCGGAGTGCCTTTTCCAGCAAGTCTTTCCGCACCTGCTCCATCTGGGGGATGTCGGCCAGGTCGACCACGCCGACCTGGCTGAGCATCGTATCGACCGCCTCATGGGCGAGGTGGAAATTGGCCTCCGCCCGCTCGTATTGCCGCCGGATCTCCCGCTTCTGAAGGTCACTGATGGCGGCAATCAGGGCGAGCGCGAGCGCTGCCGTGAGGATGAGGGCGGAGAGCGTGCCGACGGCCGTCCGGTGCCGGCGGCCCCAACGGGCGAGCCGGACGTGCCAGGGCTCGCGGTAGGCGGAGACCGGCTCGTCGGCGATCCAGCGGTCGAGGTCGTCGGCCAGGTCGAGGGCGCTGGCGTATCGGTCCGAAGGGTTGAGGGACATGGCCTTGCGACAGATGGCGTCGAGGGGACGAGGCACCGCGCGGTTGACCTGTCGCGGCGGGGTGTAGTTGCCCCGCCGGACGTCCTCGAGGACTTCGCCGACGGACTGGCCCGAAAACGGGGCTCGGCCGGTCAGGACCGCGTAGAGGGTCGTCCCCAGGCAGTAGACGTCGCTGGCCGGGCCGAGCTTCTCCCAATCGTTTTCGGCCTGCTCCGGGCTCATGTAGGCCGGAGTGCCGACCGGGCCAATGGTGGGCGTCCCCGACCCTTCGGTGCCGGAGCTCGGGGCGAGGGTCTCCTCGCCGCTGCGCCGCGCGTCTTCGTTGCGGTTGAACGGGCGGGCCAGGCCCCAGTCGACGACCAGCGTTTCGTCGTACTTGTCCAGCATCACGTTCTTCGGTTTGATATCACGGTGCAGGACGCCCCGGCTGTGCGCATAGGCGATCGCGTTGCAGACGGACACCAGCCGTTTCACCAGCAGGCGCAGTCCCGGGCTGCGCTCGGACGGCCCGCCGCCGCTCTCATGGAAGCGGTGGATCTCCTCTTCCAGCGTCTCGCCCCGGATGAACCGCATCGCGTAACAGGGGTGGCCCTCGTTGTCCTGCCCCAGGCTGTAGACGGGCACGATCCCCGGGTGTTCGAGCCGCCCGGTGATCTCGGCCTCCATGAGGAACCGGCGCCGGCTCTCGGCATCGCTTGCCCTCCACTTCTTGAGGAACTTCAAGGCCACCTTGCGGTTCAAGTCCTCGCCGAGCGCCATGAAAACCTCGCCCAGCCCCCCCGCGGCGTGGAACTCCAGGTCACGGAAGGTCGCGCAGCATGAGGCCGATCGCGACGGCACTGACGGGGCCTGTTTCGGCGGCCCCGACAGCAGTTTCGTCTCAAAGCTCGCGGTGGGCAGGTCGAGCAGCGGGCTCATCGCGCGCAGGGCCTCGTCACGGCGTCGAAGCTCCTTGATCAACTCCGGGTGCTCGGCGCAGAGGTCCTCGATCGTGACCGGCCGACCCTGATCGCGGAGCTCCTCACACCGTATCAACAGGTCGTCCAGGAGCGACTTTTCCCCTTGGAAGTCCATCACCAACCACCTTTCCGGAGAGTGGGCGTCGCCGGATTTGGACCGGTCGGAACGGCCGGGACGCCGTCAGGGCCGTCGCCAGAAAGGGACTGGTTCCGGGGGGATTATCCAGGAGGCCCTGGAATTCACGATCGCCCGCCCTTCTCCAGTCCACTTTTCGCAACGGCCCTTTTCGACTCCCCGATCAAGTGTGCTCATGGTCGTTCCAGAGAATCAAGTGACAGGAATCCATTTGCGTGATGAGACTCCGGCCCGAGATCGGCCACCAGGCTCTTGTGAACGAGCGGCCCACCCGGAAGGGAGGCTCCTCGCCGGCCATGGATCGTCAGTGAAGCCGCAGTGGCGATCGGGGTCGAAGACTTCGTGACGATCTTGAGGCTCTCATGGGTGCTCGTGATCGAGTTGGTATCGACCGTGATCGCCATGAGCTCGTTGGTGTTCGCGACCGCACCGCGATCGAGCGAATTGGGCGAGAGCATCGCGTTCACGGGACCGGCGCCAGGCGCGGCGGTGCCGGCAACGCCCCCTGTGACGAAGTTCTGTTCCAAGAAAGCTCCATTGGACGTGAAGTAACCCCAAGTCGCGCCGTTGGTGACGCTGTACGTATTGATCCCCCAAGGATTGAACACCTCGAACGGCATCGTCGACGACGGGTTGTAACCCACGACTGCGTAGCAGTGGCCCGGGACCAGATACGAATCGATGTCCGAAGAGTCGGGCGTGCCGATGCAGACCAGATCACCCGCCTGCAAGGCCGCGGCGATTTCCTGGCTCGTCACACCCGGCGTGACATTGAACTCGCTGGAGGACATCCCTGTGATCGCCGCCAGGGCCCAGCTTGGATATCCACCGTTCAGGGCTGCGTAGGAATCGACCCCCTGCTGCCCGGTGGTGACGCCGCCCGACAGGTTCTCCTCGGCAAAAGCCTTCTCCGCCAGGGCGGCCCAGAGGATCCCGCTCTGCGGCGCGTCGAAGGCGTAGCCTCCATTGTAGGAGGGATCGGCGGTAGCCACGGGCAACTGGTCGTTCACGGTCACGTAATCCAGCGCCCCGTTGACGTAGAAGCGGACCGTCCAGGTCCCGTTGCCGTTGTTGATGAACATGTTCTGGATGATTTGGGGATCACGTGCGGCCGTCTCCGCGAGGCTCGACAGCATCCAGCAGTCGCCCGCGCTCCCCTGCGCCACATCCGTGAATGAAGGGCCGTTGGGGCCGAAAAGGGTGTAGCCGGTCGCGCCGACATTGGTGTAGGCGCTATTGGGGTCCACAGCGGCGGAGCCGTCGCAGGTGTCGATCGCGTTGGGTTCCACCTTACCGAGGAACCACTGGTTGACCGTCTCCTGCAACGTGACCCCAGTCGTCCCGTAGTACTGCTCCAGGTAGGTGGCGTCGTTGGTGGAGGGATTGACGACCTTGGCCGCCAGGTTTTGAACGTAGCTGGGCATGTTCAGGGTGGTCGCATGGGCCACCAGGGTCTCCAAGCTTTGCAACTCGGTGCTGGTCAGCGCGCCGCTCTGCAAGACTTCGTCGAAGATGCCAAGCATGTCGCTGAAGGTGAGCGCGTCATCGCGGGTGAAGTCGGCCCGCGCCAAGTTGCAGATCCCGGCGTTGGAGAGATTGCTGTTGAACCAGTCGACGACGTTGACTCGATTGGCGGATCCGAGTTGGAACGAGCTGACGAGTCGATCGAGGACCTGGGCAGCGCCCGAGGTCGGCTGCTCGATCAGAGTCCCATTTTGCTCCAGGTAGATGACGGCGTCGGTGCTCGTGACCGCGGCCGCCTTGACGTTGGAGGCCAGCAGGACCGACCTGCCAGCCGTTTGCTCGTAGAGTTGGCCGGTGCGATAGAGGCTGTAGGTTGGAGCCGCTGCCGTACTGAGCAGCAGCTTGCTTTCCATCGCTTCGACACCCACGCGAGCGCTTCGCGTCCGATGTCCTACGGTCCTGGCGTTTTCCCGGCGGCTGAGGCTCTTGAAGAAGTTCATGGTGTTGCCCCTCGATGGTGGTTGGCTCATGTTCGGGGCGGCCTCGACCACCCCGTTTGTCCTGTCTGAAAAGCCAAGCGAGACGCGGACTCAGGAGGGGACAGACGTCGCTCCAAAAAATTTGCCGGGCGTCTTTTTCTCATCCGGCGTTCGAGGCCGAATGCGCCGATGCCGAAAGGGACCGGCTCCGCGCGGAAGGCGGTTTCTCCCTCGCGGACGAGGGCGATACCGGCAAAGAGCGTCGAGCGTAGGGCTCGCATCCGGTCGACCGCGTGGCGGACGCCCCAGGCGTTCAGCCGAACGACGGGGTCTGGAGACCCTCGCCGAACGAAGAATGCGGAATGGGGAATGCGGAATGGGGAATTGAATTCATTGATTCTATGCCGTGCCCGAGGTGTGCCGTCCGGAACTGCTGGTCGAGATCGAGGGGATGGCGTTCTCACGGCGAAAGGAGTCAATGCGATCGTCCCGCGACTTCCCGGAGCTTGCACCCCATGGGTCGTTTGCAGCATAGCAAGCCGCGCGACAACGAGCGTCGACCTCGGTCTTGTCGATTCGTGCCTTTCTGCTTCCTCATCCCGACCATCCTGGTCGGAAGTGCGGGACGCAGGTTGAGAGAGCTCTGCTTGCATCGAGGGGAGCGGGAGATTAAGATAACCTCTCCGAACGATGCTTTAATTCGCAGGTCGCGAACGGTGGTCGTGTCTTTTTTTCCGGCAGAACCTTGGCAAGAGATAGAGAAGGCCGCCTACGGGCGAGTGTGCTGGGAGTTTTCTGATGTCGCTGGACAAGAGCCTGAAAAAGGGAGGCGGCTTGGCCCGTGCCCGCAGCGTGCTGACGCGGGCGGAACGGCTCGCCGTGCTTCAGGAAGATGATCGCTGGGCCCCTACCGCCGGCGTCTTCAACCTGCCCAAGACCAAGTATCGCCGGCTTGCTCCCGGCCAGTCCGGCCCGAAGCGGCCCGGAGAGACGAAGGGAACTTGACCCGTCAGGTACTGCGACTGTGCCGAAATTGTGCTAAAATCGCGTGGGAGCAGTCGAATCGGTGACCGTTTGGTTTCGATCCCCGGCCTCATGGCCGGGGTTTTTTCTTGGCCGACCAACCGGGTGGCGCGAGGGGCTAGCGATCGGTGGGCAGGGTGTTAATCTGCGAGATCAATGCGAAATCGCGTTCCGTCAACCCGCCCACGTCGTGCGTGGACATCTCGACCCGAACATTACGAAAACTCACGTGGATGTCGGGGTAATGGTCCGTTTTCTCGATCAGGGCGGACACGTGGTTGACAAACTCGATGGCGCGGCGGAACGACGAGAATTGCCAGGTCCGGACCAGCATGTCCCCGTGCCGCTCCCATCCCTTGGCGTCGGGCAGCTTTTCGTGAATCTCGGCTTCGCTGAGCTTGGTCATCGCCTCTCCCCTCCCTCGTAACCTAACCTGGGTTGGTTGCGGCCGGATTGTGATGAGGGGATCTCTCCGGTCGGGAAACCTCGAAGTCCGGCCTGCTGACTTTCTGATTTTTCATTATCCCGACGGTTTTCCGCGTGAACAAGGGTTGAATTCGCAAGGCGAGGGGAGCACCGAGCGCCATGCTGTCTGCTTTGTCCCTTGATTGCGTCTTGATCGTCGGCGTCAGCCTGCTGGGGGGTATGCTTCCTCTGACCACGGTCCTGAACCATACGCGGCTTCAGGTCTATCTGAGCTTCTCCGCGGGGAGCATGCTGGGGGCGGCGTTCTTTCACATGCTGCCCGAAGCGGTCCGGATGGGCACGCCGCAAACGGTCCGCTGGGCGGCCCTGGGATTGCTGGCTCTCTTCTTCCTGGAGCGGTTCTTCTCGTTTCATCACCACGAACCGCAAGATCATGCCGCGGAAGACGAGCACTCTGCACGCCCAACCGGGGTCGAAACTCGCGCGCATCAGGACGAGGCGCACTTCGTAGATGCACGCCATCATGACCACCCGCGCCCGCACAGCGAGTCGTCACTGACGGCGCTTTCCTGGGGAACCGCCGCGTTTGGACTGGCCATTCATTCCCTGGTGGGCGGGGTCGCGCTTGCCAGCGCGATCACGGCCGACTTTGCCGAGCGGCGGGGGGTCGGTGCCACGGGCTGGGGAGTCTTCCTCGCCACC
>JAFAHT010000524.1 GCA_019237095.1 Planctomycetaceae bacterium | reverse complement strand
GGCAGGGGAATCTTGGTGCCGATGAACTTGGTGCCGCCGCGAATCGTGCCCCCCTGGATCGGGCCAACGCCGCCGACGTACAGATCCTTGGCGCTGGAGGTGGCCATGGACGTGCCTGACGACCAGACGAGCTGGCCGCTGGCCCGGTCATAGGCGAACAGGGCAAGCTTGGCGATGCCTTCCTGGTGGCTCTTCTTCAGCAGCGACATCTCGGGAATCGTCCCGGCGGGCACTCCCGGCAAGGTTGGCGGAACGGTGGTCTGGGGAAGGCCCACCAGCGCGTTGTAGGCGTCAGTGCCATAGGCGCCGACGCGGGCCTCGACGATCCACTGGGCCTGCTCGGGCTTGGTGCGCAGCAGGACGCCCTGGGTAAGCATGGCCTGGTGGAGACTGGAGACCACCCACCCCTGGTCAACGGCCGCGACGTTGGTCGTGTCGAGGTAAACGGGCACGCCGGTGAGAGGCCGGAAGTCTACCTTGGCCAGGGCGGAATCCCAGGCGTTGGTCAGCAGCAACTGCTCTGTGCCCGTGCGCGCAGTGCCCGTCGTCTTCACGGTTCCGCAGCCTGGGAGGGCTGCCAGCGTGAACAGGCACACCCCGAGCAGGATCGCCGAAGAAACCGTCGGGCCATTGCATGGAACGGTCGTTGCCATGGGGTCGGAACCGCCTCGAGAGGAGAGAGGAATGGGGCACGGCGGCCCCGCAACGCGATTGCGCACCGAACATGAAGAAGTGATGTGGCGATCGTCGCAGGTAGGGCAGGGCTCGTCCGACCGTGAGATCCGGCGAGATGAGCCCTGCCCCAGGGAGTGATAGGTCGGTCACGGACCAGTTTATTGCGGGGGACCAGTCGACGGTGCGGACGCCGCGCCGCCTGCATCCTGACTGGTTTTCAGAGGGCGTTTCTGGAAGTCCTCGAACTGCTGCACGGCCTCGGGCGAGACCCCGACCGGCGGAGGCAGCTTGACTCTCGAACCAGTGCCCGCGCTTCCGGAGGCAGCGGCACGGCCCACCTTGTCGTCCACCGTGCTGTCCCCACCACCGGCGTTGCTCATGAGCTTGACCTTACTCTTGTCAACGCTGTTGTAATCGGCTGTCTGTTCCTCGTTGGCCAGCTTCACGGTGCCAACCAGCTTGTTCTCGATGGCGGACATCTTCACCAGCTCCTGGAAGACGATGCCCATCATCTCCTTGAGCTTGACCTCGTAAATCATCTCGTACGTTTGCTTCTTGACTCGTTCATCCTTGAGGGACGCTCCCTCGGTGGCCGGGATGATCGCGTCGCGGCGGAGGATGACCCAGACCGCCTCGCCCGCCTGGATGGGCCCGGTGATGTCGCCATTCTTGGGTCGATGCGTGGGATCTTTATCGTCCGGATCGCCGTCCACAAGCTGGCGGAACGCCGCGTCGGCGACGTTCCTGGGGTAGGCATGCCGGGTGATGGGCTCGGCAAGCTGGCCCCCCAGCGAGCGACTGCCGGCGTCCATCGATTCGTCCTGGGCGATCTTCTCGAATCCGCCGGGGTTCTTGCGCAGCCGTTCCCAGATGTCCTGCGCCTTGGCGAGCTTGTCAACCATGATGATGCGGCACCGCAGCTTGTCGCCGTACTGGGAGTCGAAGGCTTCCTGCAGGTCCTTGGGGGTCACGGAGACCCGCCCGGCGCAGAGCTTGCGCAGGGCCAGCGCGGGATAGATGATGTCGCGAGCGTACTGCACGGGGCTGATCCCGCGCTCCTTGTCCAGGGTTCGCAGCCAGGCTTCGCGGCCGATGCCGAACCGGCGGGCCACGTTCTCGATCTCCTGATCGATCTCGGCGGCTGTGATCTCCAGCTTGGCGGTCTTGAGCGCCTGGTCGATCAGAACCCGGTTGATCAGGGTCTCGAGGATTTCCTTCCCCCTGCGAGCCACGCACTCGTCAGCGAGTTGCTGGCGTGAGATCACCTGGTTGTTGACGATCGCGATCGGGTCGGTGGGGTTGACGGGAATCGCCGTCACCTTGACCCCGGGAACATTGATCTGATCGAGCCGGATTGACTGTGGCGTGTCTGCGGCGGGGTTGTCGTCGGTTTTCGGCGCCGCGGTCTGCGTTCCGCCGAAAAGCGAGCGTCTCTGCTGCTGAGCCTGGGCCGGTCCGGTGGCGAGAATGCCGGCGATCGAGATTCCCAACAACCACCCGAGGGTCCTTCGACCGCACTCCTGAGCGATCATCACGTGGCGTCTCCCCAATCCATGGTTCCGTGTTGTGGTTTGCCTCAAGTTCTGAGACGGTTTGGCCGAGACTCTAGAAGTTTGTCGACAAACGGTCAATCTCAAAAGCGACGCTGCCAGGGCAGGGCGGTGGCGGTTCCTTCCGGCTTCACGTGGTATTTGGATAGAATTGAGGTATTGGACATCACGGGCGGTTTGCGATCCAGGAGTCACCAGCGATGGACTCAACCGAAGTGAAGGCCGATCCGGTTCTCCAGGCGGAGCAACGCTCTGGTTTACTGAGCCGAGAGCCGATTGACGATCTGCGGCAAGCCGGCGCATCTGGTGGAAACTGGCAAGCCGCGGCTCACCGCGCCAGCAGGTTCGACCTCGAGGAAGTCCGTACTGCCTTCCCTGCTCTGCGGCAGGAGGTCAGTCCGGGAGTTCCGCTGATCTACTTCGACTCGGCGGCGACCAGCCTCAAGCCTCAACAAGTCGTCCAGGCGGTTCTCGACTTCATGACGATCTACCCGGCCAACGTTCACCGTGGCTTGCATACCTTGAGCGAGCGTGCCACGGAGGCCTTCGAGGGCGCCAGGGACAAGGTCGCCCGGCTGCTCGGGGTCGAGGACTCGGGGCAGATCATCTTCACGCGGGGAACGACCGAGGCGATCAATCTCGTCGCCCAGAGCTGGGGACGTGCCGAGCTGAAGCCGGGCGATGCGATCGTCCTCAGCGAACTCGAGCATCATTCCAACCTCGTGCCCTGGCAGATGCTGGCTCGCGAGCGGGGCGTCGAGCTGAAGTATGTCGAGCTGACGGATGACGCCCGCCTCGACCCCGACGCGCTCGAAGCCGCGCTGACCGACCGGGTGCGCCTGGTCGCGGTGACCGGGATGTCGAATGTCACCGGCACGATTCCGCCGCTGGAGCGGATCGTCGAAATGGTTCACGCACGCGGGGCCCGCGTCCTGGTTGACGCGGCCCAGAGCCTGCCTCATCATCGCCTGAACTTCGGCCGGCTGGGGGTTGATTTCGTGGCTTTCTCGGGACACAAGCTTTTCGGGCCGACGGGAATCGGCGTACTCTACGGCAAGCGAGAGCTGCTCGAGGCCATGCCACCGGTGAGCTTCGGCGGCAGCATGGTCGTCCGCGTCGACCGCCAGCGGGCCGAATGGAACGAGATCCCCTGGAAGTTCGAGGCCGGCACACCGCCGATCGCCGAGGCCATCGGGCTGGGCGCCGCGATCGATTACCTGAGCCAGTTCTCCGCCCAGGAGCTCGCCGGCCACGAGCGGGGGCTGCTGACGCATGCCCATGACGTCCTTGGCCAGATCGCATCCCTCCGGATCCTCGGCCCGGCCGATCCGGAACAGAAAGGGGCGATCGTGAGCTTCACGATGGAGGGAACGCATCCGCACGACCTGGCACAGCTTCTCGACCGCCACGGCATTGCGATCCGCGCGGGACATCATTGCGCCATGCCGCTGCATGTGCGTCTAGGAATACCGGCCTCCGCGCGCGCCAGCTTCTCCATGTACAATACAATTGCTGAGATCGACCGGCTTGGCGTGGCCCTCGAGTCGATCAGGCTCCTCTTCCGGCGCCACTCCCACGAACAGGTGGCGCCGCGGCCGGCCACCCGCGCAGCGACGGAGTTCCCGAATGGATGACCCTCTCTATCGCGAGGAGATCCTCGACCATTACTACTCCTCACCCCACCGCGGACACCTCGAATCTCCCGACCTGGTTTCCGACCTGGACAACCCCCTCTGCGGCGACGAGATTCATCTCGAGCTCAGCCTGGGCACCGATGGCCGGATCAACCAGGTGCGCTTCGAAGGCCACGGCTGCGTGATCAGCCAGGCCGCGACCTCGCTGCTGGCCGACCGCGTGGAAGGCGCCACACTCGACGAGGTCCGCCAGATCACGCCAGTCGATGTGGTGAAGCTGCTCGGTGTGACCCTCTCACCAACCCGGATGAAATGTGGTCTGCTCGGCTGGAAGGCACTTCAGAAGGCAGTCGCCGAGCCAGGACCAGCCAGAGAATGAGCCCCAGATAAGTCCGTCGAACATAACCCCCTCGGTAGGCGATCTTCGGGAGGGCGAGGCCCTGCCGAGCCCCCTGGCAAGGCTCGGCAGTGGCCTCGCCAGCGTCCTCCTGGCCACTGTTCTCCCGCCCCACGCCCCACGCCTCACGATCGTCGAGGTCCGCCGTCGATGCCGCGCGCCGAGCTGGGACCAATGGCCTGACAGGCTGGGACCATGCATGTCTAGAAATGTTTAGATTCCCGGAGTTCACGCAGCGCACAAAACGCTCTAAGAACGTTCAGTGTGACTTCATTTACGACCATTTGTGTTGAGTTTGTGACTCCGTAAGCTAATGTGAGACATAGGTTTGCGCCGTTGATTGGCGACTTTGACTCGACGTAAGCCTTTTGGAACAACCCTTCACAGGCCCGTAAGACACCCCCCAGAATATGTTTTCCACGAACAAATGGCTGAAAATCACTGACATTGGGTGATTTTCCGTTGCCGGAGAAGACCCGCTAGCCACGCAATCCCGGCGCGCCGGGATTGTTCCTGCCTGCCTACTCGCGCGAGCTGTACCTCATCGAACGACCCTGGAAGGTCACGAAGCGTTGCGTCCTCTACAGTCGCAACAACTCGACTTGCCGGAACTTTCAAGCCACCATGCAAGAAATTCTCGACGGTTTGTATCACTTCTCCCGCCACTCGCCACTCGCTACTCGCCACTTCCTCCAGATTCACTGGCCACCGACCACAGGCCACTATTCCCACGCCCCACGCTCCACGCACCTCCATCTGCCGGTACCAGCGGGGTCAGGTCGTGCGCAGGCTCTCCCCCACTGGCTACTGCCTGACACCGACCGCCGATTTCCCCATGAACTCCGTGGTCTTAATATGTACTTGCATACACTACCGTCTGCCACCGCCAGTTCACGGACCGTCGGGGAGCCGGGCACCGGCGCGTCGGTTGGCAAAGACCGAACGGGGCCCGAGCTCCATGAGCGACCCCTCTACGTTAAGTATGTCGCCGAACCAGGCGACTCTTGCGGAAAAATCAGTCCGTTTCTCCTCACTCGCTGCCGCCCAACCGTTAAACATTCTCTCGCGGCCGGAGACGCTCAACGCCAGCGGCTCAAGGCGTGCCTGCCGGAGGCCATCAGCCGCAGTGCCAGTTCTCTCCCTGATTTCCCCGAG
>JAFAHT010000412.1 GCA_019237095.1 Planctomycetaceae bacterium | reverse complement strand
GGCGGCCTTCGGCAAGACCCGCTCGGGCGACCTCAAGCCGCAGCGCCTCCGCCCGCAGCGCGGCCGCCCCGAGCAGCCTCGGCGACCCATCTCACGGGTCGATACATCCTCGGAAGATCAAATCTTCATCGACGTTCCTGCCTTGGTGAGCGAGGAACTCTTCGGGGTGGTTCAGACTCAGCTTCAGGAGAATCGGCAACGCCGTCGTGACCGGCCCGGTGGTGGCCGTTACCTCCTTCAGGGCTTGGTCGTCTGCAAGCGGTGCGGCTATGGCTGCTATGGCAAGCCGGTGAGCCGGGCCTCGGCCAAGGGCAAGATCCCCTACGCCTACTACCGCTGCACCGGCTCCGACGCTTATCGCTTCGGCGGCCAGCGCCTCTGCTGGAATCAGCAGATCCGCACCGATATCTTGGACGCCGCCGTCTGGGAAGACGTGCGTCAGCTCTTGTCCGAGCCCGAGCGGGTTCGGACGGAGTACGAGCGGCGGCTGCACGGGCCGGCGGCTGGACCAGACCGCGAGGTGAAGCATCTCAACAAGATGATTGCAAATATTAAAAAGATGATTTCGCGATTAATCGATGCCTACGGCGATGGGTTGCTCGACAAGTCGGAATTCGAGCCGAGGATCTTGGCAGCTCGAGAGCGCCTAGCCAAATTGGAGGGCGAGTGTCGGCAGCGGCTGGACGAGGCCGCCCAAGAATCGGAACTGCGGTTGGTGATCGGTCAGTTGGAGGAGTTCGCGAGACGCGTTTCCCAAGAGTTGCAGGAGCCGGACTGGAACACGCGACGGGAGGTCGTTCGGGCTTTGGTGAAGAAGGTCGAGATCGACGAACGGGAGGTCCGCATCGTGTACCGGGTCAGTCCATCCCCTTTTGAGGGAGGCCCCCAACAGGGTTATTTGCAACATTGTTGGGGGCGTGGTAACGATGAAGTGGTGATCACTGGCTGGCCGACAATCCCGCTCGCTGTTCTCAACCTGAAAATCTCTTGAAGCAGCTCAGAGGGTGGTCCGTCATGCGTCGAGTATAAAGCCGACCGCCGACTCCCGGGCTACGACGTTAGCCAGAGTGAGTGCCGTCACCCGATCATCGTGCTTCCCGCGCAGACAGTCTCCAGGGCGTTTGCGCGTCGTCACATCGGCCCGTGGTGTGTCGGACCGACGCGCGCCAAATTGGAGCGCGGCATTCGACGACCCAGTACTCTTACTGCATATGTGTAATGGCGGTCCGGCCCAAAGCCGGTCGCCCCTGCCTGCGGTCTGAAGGACGTGCCGACTTTTCCGTCAAGGTGTCGGCCGTGACCAAGTGAGAGCGATCATGGTAAATGATGCACCGTCGATCGAGATAATCGATGGGATGGCCTCGATTTGACCGGCTTTCGGAGTACCGGTGGCCTCTTCTCTGCTGCGTCTGGTGTCATGATTCATCGCCTGCTTTCTGCCGCTGACGGGAACATGACAGGTCATCATGACCAGCGCCGAATTTAGGGAACGTCACGGCCCACGCGATGGCAAAGATCGATCGCAGCTCGATGCAGGGGCAGCTTCGTGACGGCTGCCCAAAGCTCGAGCTGGTTACCGTGGCTGTGGCACGCGACAGTTGGTTGGAGGCGGAGCCTCGCTAGAGTCTGTCCAAATCGGCATGGCCGAGTTCCCCTCGGCCTTTCCTTCCAGCCAACTACCCGGTCCCGCTGCTCCCTGGTACGATACGAGCGGGAGGTTGCCGCGGCCTATGCGGCATTCACCTCGCAGTCCGTCAAGTCGAACTCCGGCGTGCTTGCCAGGCCCGCGGCGCCGAGACTCCATGCTCCTCGGGCGGATGCCGCGAGCCCTGGCGCTCGCCGGGATCGCCCTTGTGAGCTAGGAAGAGCCGATGACCGTTATTGCTGAGCTGCTGCAAGGCCATCCGGAGATCGCTCTGTTTGCCGCGCTGTCTCTGGGCTTCTTCCTGGGCAAGCGGAAGGTCGGAAGCTTCTCCCTGGGCACGTCCGCGGGCGTCCTCCTAGCCGGCGTCCTGATCGGCCAACTACGGATCCCCATCCCCGCGCTGCTTAAGGCCGTCTCCTTTGCCCTGTTCATCTTTGTGGTCGGGTATCGGGTCGGCCCGCAATTCTTCCGGGGGTTAAGAGGCGAGGGCCTGCGTCTGGCAGCTCTGGCCCTGATCCTGGACGTGACCGGGTTGCTGACCGCATACGCGGCTGCAGTGCTGCTCGGCTACGACAAGGGGACGGCTGCAGGGCTGCTCGGCGGCTCGCTGACCCAGTCGGCGATACTCGGCAGCGCCGGCGACGCCATCGCCCGGCTCGACCGCGGCCCCGAGGTGAAGCGGCTGCTGAGCGACAACGTCTCGGTCGCCTACGCCGTCACCTACCTGTTCGGGACCGCCGGCGTCGCCTGGTTCCTATCCCGGGTCGGCCCGCGCCTGCTGGGCGTTGACCTGGCCGCCGCCTGTGCTGCGCTGGGGCGGGGCAGCGGCGAGGACGGCGAGGCAGTGCCGTGCGAAATCCCGGCGAGAGGCCCGTTCCTCATCCGGGCGTTTCGGGTCCAGGGCCCGCCCTGGGCGATGGCGACGGTCGGCGAGGTCGAGGCCGCCCACTCCGGGCGCGTGCTGATCGAGCGCATCCGCCACCGAGGGGGGCTACTGGAAGCGGACCCGGACACGCTCATTCACCCTGGCGACACGCTGGCCGTGGCCGGCAATCACGACGAACTATTCCCGCTGCTCAAAGCCATCGGGGAGGAGGTGGACGACCCGGAACTGCTCGCTTTCCCGCTGGAGACCGTGCACGTGGTCGTGACCAGCAAGGCAGCCGACGGCAGGACGCTGGAAGAGTTGCTGCGGGCTCGCGGCCGCGGAGTGAGCA
>JAFAHT010000365.1 GCA_019237095.1 Planctomycetaceae bacterium | reverse complement strand
TATCAGCGAATCATCAATTTCGAGCAGGTGGCTGCGATCGAGGCTGACCCCAACTTCCGCGGAGGTGATTATTACGGGAGCGCGCGGCCTGATCTTGGCCTGGCCCTGGCGCGGCGGATCGCGCACAAGACGTTCGTCTCGCTCGACACTCTCCGGGAGCGCGCCCGCACCGAGATCGTCAGCCAGAAGCCTCCTTATGGATGGTACGAGATGAATCATCCCGTGGAGTCCTACATGCTCCACCAGGGGGAGAAGTTCGTCCGCCGGTTCGATGCCAACACCTACTTGCGAATCCTCGACGCATGGCAGTGGTTCGACCTCGTGACCGAGGCCGGCGTCCGTGACTTGAAGGACCTGTTCCAGGGGTGCCGGCACCAGGAGTTCCTGATCTTCAGCATCGATTCAGACCTCTTATTCCCCTCCGAAGAGCAGGCCAAGCTCGTTGGACTGCTGAAGCGGGCCCGGGTCCCGCTCATGTGGATCACCGTGCACTCGGACAAGGGACACGATGCCTTCCTGCTGGAGCCGCGCCTGTTCACGCCCCACATCCATCAGGTGCTTAGCCATCACGAAGAGGCGAGGTGAGGTCCAGGTCCAAGCTCGGTTTCAAGTTGCCCTATCTGCCTCAACGTCGCATCGTCAGAGCCGACGCGAAGTGCTCCCAGGCCGAGGTCGAGAACACCACCCACCTGGTCTTCGAGTTGCTTCAGGTCGCGCTCCAGGGTTGCCAGGCCGTCGATGTGGTGGCGAATAGCCTGGCAAGCCGCGGCAGAGTCGGCATACAGAGCGTCAAAGAGGTGCTCGGGTGAAAGCCTGACGACAACTTCTTTCAACTGCCGCTCGAGACCGCCGTTCAGCCAGTTCAGGAGCAGAGCGCCGATGACCACGCCCCAGAGAAGGCACCAGAAGGCCGCCTGAAAAAAGAAGTCGAGGCCAAGCAGCGGTGAATTGAGCCAGAGGTGTTCGTAGAAGAAGTTGCGGCCCATGTGGAAAACGAGGTAGGCCGGAAGAATGCAAAAGGCGAGCTCGAAGACAATGTGAACGAGGCGCCCCGCGCGGCGCGCGACCCTGCGCTCGATCACCTCGGCGATGTCGGATTCGAGCTTCTGGTAAACCTGCAACGCCACGGCCGCCAGTTGCTCGCTCGAAAGATCGCCAGATGAGCCGCTTGCGGGTGTTGCCGTGGCCAGCTCGATCTCGGCATCCGCAAGGTGGCCGCGAAGCACGCTGCGGGCGCGGGCCAGGTCGGCGGCGGTCAGTCCCAGATCCGTTTCGGCCGCCCAGGCTGTTGTCGCCTGGCGCTCGCGCCATTTCTCGCCGACAAGCTGGCTGAGCGCCAATCCTCCGGCAAGAAGCGCCTGGGTTGGCGTCCGGGCGCGCAGCAGGATCAGCGACCGGATCAGGCTGCCTCCGGCCGACCAGAGGCCCAACAGCCCTGCCAGCGGGCCGGCACCCCAGGTTTGGGTCAACTGGCGGAGAGCCCGCGACCGCCAGAGCCGCCGGTTGGTGTCGATGCGCTCGGTCATGCGAGTGCGGACCTTGGCCAGGAGCGCCGAGCGGTCCTGCTCCATCGCCTGCTCCAGCCGGGTAACACCCTCGAGCCGACCAGTGATCGGCGTCTTGATCGTGGCGAGCAACCACTCGTACAGCCCCAGCAGGTTGGCTCGCCGAATACGGTGCCGTGCCCGGCTGGCCAGCTCATGCTCGAGCAGGTCGCGAAAGCGGCTAAAGTCGCCATCGACCGGCTCGCCGTGTTCCTGGTGGGCCAGCGCCTCCACCGCATCGAACCGGAAGACTTCGGGGACCCGCAGGCCCAGGGCGTCGAGGTATGTCCGCAGATCGGCCCGGTTGTCGGCATCGATCGCGGAGTGAGTCTGGACATAGAGGATCTGCCGGCCCGGTGCGTTCTTGAGCAACTCCTGGCCTACCACGTGCGACTTGTACTTTTGCGAGGTGACGGTGTGAACTATCACGTCACAGTGGGGAAGCACGGTGCGCAGGATGTCGAGATGGCGCTGGCCGCCAGACCCATCGTCGGGGTCTTGCGTATCGGGGTCCGGGCAGTCAACCAGGATCATCTGCTGGAGGAGCGGGATATTCAAGGGATGGACTTCCATCGCATCGGCATCGAGGCCGAGGAAGCAGGGATCGACATCTGGGTGACAGGCCACGATCGCGCGCCGGGTCATGGGCCGGTATTCTTTTCCGGCCCGGCTGATCGACCGGCCCAACAGGGCGTTGAAGAGCGTGCTCTTGCCCGTGCCCGAACCTCCCAGAAAGCCGATCACCAGCGCTCGATCCAGATCGATCTCGGGAACCCGCAGTCTTGGTTCGAGCCGGGTGATGAGGCGCTCGGCCGCGGCGAACGGCGGCCAGGACGGGGCCGTGCGGGCCCAGTCGACCAGCCGCGTGTGAAACCGGTCGAATCCGGCCAGCAAGTGCTCGCGCTCCCAGTCGGGGGCGTTGAATCGATCAGCCAAGGGGTGCCTCTTTCTCCTCATCTCATCGCGTAGTAGTTGCGGCCGGGACCGGGGCCAGGGGTGGATCTGCGAGTCCCGATGGCGATTCTTCCAAGACCGCGAGCTCGCGTGACAGATCGCCGGCGATGCGGACCGCGGTGCGATAATCGTCGCTCTCGGCAAGTGCGGCCAGCCGGTCGATTCGCTCGAGATGTCGGCCCAGGACGCAATCGTGGATCACCCGGGCAAGAAGCGATGCGCGCTCCTTGTAGAACTTGGCGAAGAGATCGGCAATCAGTTTCCTCGCCGGTGCCGCGAGACCGGCGATAGCCCCCTCGCCGCCCGCTGCGCCCGCCGCGCCCGCCGCGGCGTCAATGGCGACCTGGACAACCGAATGAGAGCCAACGTGAAGCGCTGTGTGCGTGATCAACTCGGCACCCCCGAACATGCCGATCGAGATGGCTGGTCGGATGACGGCCGTGGCAATCAATCCCCACTCGATGGCCCGCATCATCTTCGGGTGCTCGGTTTCAAACCGCTCGAGCTCTCCCGAAATCGCCCGGCGGTAGTCGTCAGTCAGCAGCGGAGTGGCCGCAAGGCGGGTGTGAAGCTCGTTGAACGCACGGTGCCGCTCAACCCCGGAGAGCACGGGTTCGAGCTCCTTTCGGAGGACCGGCTTGGCCGCTCGCTCGACGAGTTCGAGCTTGCTGTAGATCTCTTCCAGAGCCCGGGTCAGGAGTGCCTGCTCGGCCTTGACATAGTCGGCCTCCTCCCTGGCCGGGTCACGGCGGCCCGGCAGCAACTTCATCACCGCCCCGCCGAGCTTGCCGTAGAACTTGTGGACGGTCCGGTCGAACCGCGTGCGCCGCGGCTCCAGCCAGCGCCAGATCTCACCGGTAACGATGTGGCCGGGAAGTGCGGGTGCCTCGAGCTTGAGCTGAACGGTGTCGTGGATGATCTTCCTGGCCTCGCGATTCTCCTCGGCGCGAGCGCGAAGCTCTTCCAGGTAGACGGGCAATCCCGCGCGTGCCTCGAGCATCTGCCGCAAGGCGCCACGGAGTGAGCGAACCTTGATCTCGGTGAAGCGCAGCTCGGCAAGATCGCCCCTGGGCTCGGTCGCGCCCTGGGACAGGGAGTGAAACGTCAGCCGGTTCTCGCGCGCCGCGGTTCGGTCGCGAGGCACGGCGTAGACATGGGCCGGTGTCGCGCCGGTCCCTTTACAGAAGGTGTCAAGCCAGCGCAGGCAGTGCTCGCGGTCTTCGGGCCATTCGACCATGTTGAAGACCACCAGGATCGTCTTGTCGGCCTCCGCGGCCTCGCGGAAGAAACGGCGGACCGCGGCGTCGTTGAACTTCTGCTGGGTCAGGACGGCAATCAAGACATCGGCGGCGTGGCTGATGAGCCTGGCCCGGTCCCAGTTCACGGGAATGGCGCCGTCCACGTCGGGAGTGTCCAGAAGCACCAGGTTGGACGGCTGAACACCGCTGGCGTCCTCGCGATATATCAGGCGGTTAGACGGTCCTTCCGCGACCGCGTCGTCCTCCGAGGTCCAGGAGCCCAGCTCGAAACCGGGAAAGACCCGGGCCAGCTCGTGACGCTGAGAAAACGTCCGAGGCAACAGGCAAACCGGATGACGCGTCTGGGTCGCGTCGGGATGGACCCGGCTGGCCGGAAAACCGACCAGGTGGTTGAACATTGTGCTCTTGCCGATGTTGGTCCCGCCCGCCACGGCCACGATGAGATAGGGGCCCCCGGTCACCTGCGGCAACAGTTTTTGAAATAGGTTGGCATGCCAGGCGGTCGAGCCGGGCGAAGGCACTCCCAGGGGGGTCGCCTCCACCTCCAGACGTGAAACCGCCCCGGCCAGGTCGGCAATCCGACGCGACCAGGTCGAGTATTCCATGGACCGGGCACTCCAGCGGGATGTCGAGGTGAAACTGCGTGCACGTAATAGCGCCACCCTACAGGAAGCCATCCAGATCCGCAAGGAATCCATTGGCTCGAGCGGCGGCGAACACGCCCCTGAAAGAAGGACGAGGCCAGGCGGGAGTCAGAAAATGAGCTCGACGAGCGAGAGGTCGTCGGCGAAATCATCCGTACCCATCAGCTCGCGGTCGTGGGCAATGAGAAGATCCATCTTCGAAGTCTCCGTGCCGTGATGCGGGCCCTGGCCCATGAACGCCAGAAACTCGCTGAACGGCCACATCGTCTTGTCGGCTTTCTCGATCTCGTACGCGCCATCGCTCAGGATGTAGATCTTGGCGAAGGAATCGAGCGTGGTGCTGCCCGACTCGTATTCGAGCTCGGTGACCGCGCCGATCATTGGCCCCTTGGAATCAAGAATCTGGAGGGTCGCCTGCTCGGCGGTCGGGCCGTTGATGAGCAGGGCCGGGGGGTGACCGCCCCCGGAGTAATCAACGCGGCGCGTCGGCTTGTGATAGACCCCGTACCAGATCGTGAAGTAGAGCCCGTTCTGCTGATCCATCTGGAACGCGTTGTTGAGCGCGAAGAGAACCTGGCCAGGCTGGCGGAAGTCGGTATTGGGAAGGGCCTGGGACCGCAGCGCGTTCATGGCCGAGACCGAGAGCAAGGCCGCGCCGACGCCGTGGCCGCTGACGTCCAGCAAGTAGAACGCGAAGTGGTCGTCGTCGAGCCAGTGGTAGCCGAACGAGTCACCCCCCAGCTCGGCCGAGGGAACAAACCGCCAGTCGGTCTTGATATGGCCCTTCTTCAGCTTGTCGGGCAAGAGCGACTGGACGTAATTGGCCGCCTGCTTCACCTCGCTGGCCAGCCGCTTCTGGCTTGCCATCAAGGCCTGGTAGGCCTCGTTGCGCTGCAGGAGCGCGATGTAGCCCTTGGAGTGATAACGAATCCGCGCCAGCAGCTCGAGCCTGTCGGGGAGCTTCACAATATAGTCGTTGGCCCCCAGGGCGAAGGCCTCGGCCTTGACGGCCGGGTCTTCCTTGGTGGACAGCACAATCATCGGGGTTTCCTTGGTCGCCTCGTTGACGCGGAAATTCTTGACCAGGGTCAGGCCGTCGATGTCGGGCATGACCAGGTCCTGAAGAATGACCGTGGGCTTGATCCGGGCCGCCTCCGCAAGGGCCTTGGTGGCATCGCGGCAATAGTTGAAGGCAATGTCCGGCTCGCCGGCCAGCATCCGTCGCACGGCCTCGCCGATCATCGGCTGGTCATCGATCAGCAGGACGGTGACCTTGTGTTGTGTCAAGAGGGGCTCGGTGCTCATTGCAGACCTCCCGGCGGGCTGACGGCATCTTTTCAGAATGAGGTAGGGCGCGCCTGCACCTGACTCGGATTTGGAACCAGAAAAAAGCTGGCGATGGCCTGACCGATCAGGGGTAAGGGTAGGACCTGATCGGCCGCGCCCAGCGCGACGGCCGCCCCGGGCATGCCCCAGACCACGCTCGTGAGTTCGTCTTGAGCGATTGTTTTCCACCCCAGGCGCCGAAGCTGGAGCAGACCCTCGGCGCCATCCCGGCCCATTCCCGTCAAGAGAGCGGCGACTCCCGAGCGAGGCCAGTGCCCGGCCACGCTCTTGAAAAAGACATCAATCGACGGACGGTAAGTGAGTGCCCTGGGCTCGGCCGAGTAATAAAGCCGGCGGTGCGCGCCCAGAACCAGATGATCGTCCGTGCCGGAAAGCAGAATCTTTCCCTCGGTCAGTTCCATTCCGTCTCTGATGAGCTCGACTTTTCGTCCCGCGTGTTGGCTCAACCACTGGCCCAGCCCAGGGGCGAAGGCGGCGTCTACGTGCTGCACGATCACGATCGTCGTTTTCAGGGACGCGGGAAGCTTGGAGAGGATCTCCGCCAGCGCGAACGGCCCTCCGGTCGACGAGCCGAGCAGAACCAAGGGATACAAGGCCGGCTCCTGGATCGGCTGCTCGACCGGAGCCGAAGGTGGCAAGCTAGCCATACGTGGTGGCGTCTTGCCGATCAGTTTGCCGATCACGTCGATCTTGCGGAGCAATGAGGCTGCGCCGGCGACTTCGCCTCCCGTGCCCAGCACGGGCGTATCAACAGCGTCGAGCGCGCCGCTACCCATCGCCTGGTAGACCTTGCTGATATGCCCGCTGACCGTGGCCGTCACCACCAGGATGGCACAGGGCGATTCGTTCATGATCCGCCGGGTGGCCTCGACGCCGTCGGTCCCCGGCATGAACAGATCCATGAGGATCACATCGGGCCCATCGGCTCGCGTCATCGCCACGGCCTGTTCACCATCGCGGGCAATCCACGCCACCTCTTGCCCGGGCACCGACAGCACCACCCGGCGCAGCACCTCGCAGGCCATGACCGAATCATTGACGATGCCGATTCTCATGCGGATCTCTAACCGTCAGTTCAGGACTTGCCCCGACGTATTAGCACTGTACCAGATGCCTGTGTCTTTCCCGCCAGCAAGGGCTCACTTTTTCTGTTAGACCTGGGTGGCCCTGGCATGCTGCAAAGTTGCGGTTGACGCGTGTTTTTCTTTCCTAATCGGATTTGTTGCGATGGTTCGGGCAGGGGTCTCCCAACTCTGCCCGAACCAGCTACCGGCAGAGATTGTTCGTCGAGCACGACATCGGTGGATCGTCGGGGTGCGCCGTCGACGCCACGCGCCGAGCTGGGTATCCATGGCCTGAACAGATGGCCCGTAAAATGTTGAGAAATGTCTAGAAAACGCGAAGTTCACGCGGCCAGGCTGCCGCTTGAGCCAGGAGGGACAGGTAGCAACTTTCCTATCGATCACAACACGCCCAGCGCTCGGGGGAACGCGACCGAGCCGGCTCATCTCACACTTGCTTGCGTCGCATTGCCGCCGGCCGGAAATTGGCTTCGTTTTTCCTGCTCGATCCCGCGTTTATTCGTTCTAAGTCACAATATACCAATGATTAACACCACGGGCAAATTGGCTTTGTTTTGGCGCTTTTCTCTCACCGCCGGCTCCCTC
>JAFAHT010000056.1 GCA_019237095.1 Planctomycetaceae bacterium | reverse complement strand
GCTCGTCCTCGAAGACACCGAAACGCGTGAAGAAGCCGCGCGAATCCTCGGCATCGACCCCAGCACGCTCTATCGCAAGCGAAAACACTTTGGCCTGTGACCCCCGGCGCGAATGCTCTGATCTGGGGTGATCCGGTTTTCCCTGGTATGGCGACCGACTCCTCAGCAAGCGTGCCCACCTGAGGCCCTTGCAAGATGCACGAAATCGGTATTCATTCCTTGCAGAATGCATGACAGGAGCGGGACGGCAGCTAGTTTATCGGGCCTGGCCACGGGATGTAAACAATAGGCAGATAAGGGTTTCTGTTTGCCAGTTGGATTCTGGCACGACGCTTGCTTTGGGGCGAGTGGTTCGGCGTGGTTTCTACCGGCGATCTTGATCCTGGTCTCCACCTTGTGGTTCACCCGGGCGGAGACGTTCGGTCCGTTGGCCGACCGCCTGCAATCGCGTTCTCATGAAATCGTTGAACGACCTTGTTTTCCCCGGTCTCGACCCCCGCAAAGGAGACTTAACTTGGCCCTCGCAACGTTCGCCCTTGGAATGGTGATGTTCGCCTTGTTCTTCGGCCTGATCGCCGCGTGCGATCGGCTCTAAATCGATTGGGAGTCCTTGTCGTGCTGTACCTGACTGCATTTGTCACCGTGGCTGCGCTGGTGTATCTCGTCTACGCCATGCTCCGGCCGGAGAAATTCTGATTCACGACTCGCATTCATGAGGAGACTTTCGTGGGATTCAACCTTGCCTGGCTGCACCCGTTCTGGGCGCTTGGCTTGCCGATCGCCTTATCCTTCCCGATCGGGTGGTCGATGTTCCGCTCGCTCGATCCGGCCCCTGACCGCGTGGGCCGGGGTCTCGACGCCTTGCCGATGTTCCTCTGCCGTCTGCTCGGTCGCCGCAAGCCAGCGGAAATGGACTGGAAACGGTACGCCCTCGCCTTTCTGGCGTTCAACATGGCCCTGTTCGTCCTGACCTTCGGCCTGCTCTACGCCCAGCAATACCTCCCGCTGAACCCCGACGGCAAGGGGTCGCTGGGAGCTCTCGGCTACAAGGATGCCGCGGGCGTAGACCACCCCGGCGCCGATACCGGCGTCGTCTTCAACACCATCTGCTCATTCGTGACCAACACCAACCTCCAACACTACTCGGGCGAGCAGCACCTCAGTTATTTCAGTCAAATGGGCGGGATTGTGTGGCTGCAGTTCGTCACACCGGCGGCCGGTCTGGCCGTCATGCTGGCCGTGATCCGCGGACTGCGCGGCGACAAGACCATGGGCGACTTCTACGTCGACCTGATGCGGATTCTGGTATTCGTCTTCCTCCCGTTGTGTGTGATCCTGGCGCTCGTGCTGGTTGCCAACGGAATGCCGATGACCTTCGAGGGGGCGGTCAAAGCATCGCCACTCGACGGCGCTGCGGCCAAGATGGACACCCAGACCATCTGTCGCGGTCCGGTGGCTGCTCTGGCGGCAGTCAAGCAGATCGGAACCAACGGTGGCGGCTTCTTCGGGCCGAATTCCGCGCACCCCTATGAGAATCCATCGGTCTGGAGTAATCTGATCGAGATCACCGAGATCGTGGTGTTGCCGATGGCATCACTCGTGATGCTCGGCCTGATGCTCAAGAACCGGGCGCACGCGGCTGTGATCTATGGCGCAATGCTCGCTTTCCTGGTAGTGGGAGTCGTCCTAGCCGTCCACTACGAGGTGCAGCCAAGTGCTGCCACGGAGAATCTTGCGGTGGTCCAGGGGCCAAACATGGAGGGCAAGGAGGTTCGTGCGGGAGCGATTTCCGGTGCGACCTGGGCCGCCATGACGACCGCGACCTCCAATGGCTCGGTCAACAGCATGCACGACAGCCTCAACCCGATCGCGGGCATGGTCGCCATGTCCAATCTGATGCTCAACGTGGTCTTCAGCGGCATCGGCGCTGGGTTCCTGAACATGCTGATGTATATCATCGTTGCCGTGTTCCTGGCGGGCCTGATGGTGGGCCGGACGCCGGAATACCTGGGAAAGAAGGTCGAGGCCAAAGAGGTTAAGCTGGCCATGATGGCAATACTGCTGCATCCCTTGCTGATCCTGGCCGGGGCCGGCCTCTTCGCGGCAACCGACTGGGGAGCCAAGACGACGGCCAATCCCGGCCCGCACGGCTTCTCAGAAATCCTCTACGAGTTCAGCTCGGCGTGCGCCAACAACGGTTCGGGATTCGAAGGCCTGGGCGACAATACGCCTGCGTGGAACGTGGCGACGGGCTTTGTCCTCTTGATGGGACGATTCCCGCCGATTTTGCTGCCGCTGGCCTTGGCAGGGTGCCTGGCCACGAAGAAGCTCGTCCCCCAGACCGCTGGCACATTGAAAACCGACAACCTGACGTTTTTCGGCATGCTGGTGGGCACCGTTTTGCTGGTGGGTGCGTTGTCGTTCATGCCTGCACTCGTGCTCGGCCCCGTTGCTGACCACCTCATGGCCATGAAGCCCTAGCAGCCTCGTGGATGCGGCGACCCCAGCCGCCCCAGGACCCAGGACCCAGCCGGGCCTGGGCTGACGCACTGCTTTTCTTGCCATAACCAGAACGGCACTATTCTCCTATAGGAATTGATCTCATGACTGTAGATACCCAGATCAGTGCGCCCCAGCGGAGCTTGCCCGAGGCCACGGCCCTCAAGATGCAGCGACG
>JAFAHT010000453.1 GCA_019237095.1 Planctomycetaceae bacterium | reverse complement strand
AAACTGAGCGGCAATTCGAGTCCGTGGCCCTCCACCAGGTCCGCATTGCCCAGAATCTCGCGACTGGGACCGTCGGCGACAACCCGGCCAAGATCAAGAAGAATGGTCCGGGGACAAATCTCCAGGACCATCTCGAGGTCATGCGTGGCAATGAGCTTGGTCGAGGGAAGGGCCCCGATCAGGTGAATGAACCGGCGCCGGCCGCGCGGATCGAGATTTGCTGTCGGCTCGTCGAGCACAAGCACCGAGGGCCGGCACGACAGGACTCCCGCCAGGCATACCCGTTTTCGCTCGCCGAAGCTGAGGTGATGGGGTGGACGATCAGTCAGGTCATCAAGACCGACCCGGGCAAGGCATTCCCGCGCGATTTGACATGCCTCGTCCTGGCTTGCCCCCTGGTTGAGCGGACCGAAAGCCACGTCCTCGAGCACTGTCGTGCAGAAGAGCTGATCATCAGGATCCTGAAACAGGAGGCCCACTTTCCGGCGGACCTGGGCTGCGGTGCGGTGATTGACCTCGATGCCATCGATCCAGACGCTCGGCGGCCGGCGGCCGTTCCTGCCGGCGAGGGCGAGATCGTGATGATGCCCCAGATCCGGACGCCCCTTACCGGGTAGCAGTCCATTGAGATGCAAGAGCAAGGTGCTCTTGCCCGCCCCGTTCGGACCGACGAGCGCAACACACTCACCCGGCCGGAGTTCCAGGTCCACCCCACAGAGCGCGTCCTTGCCATCGGGATAGCGGTAATTCAGACCGCTAATCCGAACTGCCGGCGGAACTTGGATATCGCTGGTCGTCATGCGTTAACCCGGCAACGGAGAGTGCGCGGAGGTCTATCAGTCGCTGAGGCTTGGAAAGGGAGTTCGCCGGTCATGCCATTTGAGTCAGTCCAGGGTTCGGATGGTTCCATCCCATCCCCGGGCGAGCATGGCGGAGTGGACTCTCTCGGCCCGCTCGAAGGACCGCAAGAGGAGCATGCCGAGCATGCCCGTGAGCAGCCTCCAGGACAGGATGCTTCCCCCTTGAAACGAACGGGCGCGGCGAGCCTGGGACATGCGAGCGAGCTCTTCACCCAGAACGTGGAGGTAGCGTTCCATGAACTGAAGCGTGGCCACCAGCACTCGGGGAACTCCCAGCTGGCGCATGGCCTGGAGCAAGTCGAGCCAGGAGGTCACCGTCGCCAGCACGAGCATCATCAGAAACGCCAGGCTATTCTTGACGACGATCGACAGAATGACCGTGACCAGGCCATGGCTGGCCCGAGCCGGCAGCCCCGGTGCAACCATCACTGCAAGGAAGCCGACGACCAGCGCGAAGCCCGCCCAGCGAAGCACAAGAGATCGGACCGGAGCCCCGGAGATGCCGACCAGCAGCGCGAGCAGCAGACCCAGGCTTCCCAGAACGCGCCACTGGCCGATCGGTGTCGCGACCACCGCAATGACGAACGCCAGGGTAAAGAGCAACTTGTATCGGGCATCAAGCCGATGCACGGGGCCTGCTCGCTTGCCACGGTCGTCGGGGGCATCAAGCCGCATCCGCGCTGGCCCTTTCCGATCGACGGCCAGCGCCGGAGAAAACACGCGCCAGGCCCCAGCTCACCGCGAATACGACCAGGGTTCCCACCAGTCCCGCGACCGCCGTCGCGGCCTTGACATGCTCCAGACTCGGCAGCGGAAGCTGGTAATCCGGCATCGGTACCGGGATCGGTGAGGACGGGGATTCAGCGGCCAGGAAGCCGATCCTCTGGCCGACGAACTCCAGGCCGTCGGGAAGCTCGGACGCCAGCGGAGAGAGAAAAACGACCACGGCCAGCGCGACGCCGAGCCCGCCCAGGATGGTGGCAAGCCAGCGCCGGGGAGGGCCGTCGCCGGGCACTTGGGGCTCCAGGGCGAAAGTCGGATCCTGTTCGATCAGGTCCGGCCGCGTGAGCAGGATGAAACGGACGACCAGCCCGGTGATGATCGCCTCGCCCAGGCCGATCAGGGCATGCACTAGCGCCATCCAGCTCAGGACCCGGAAAAAGTCGCGGTGGTTGCCCGAGGCCGACAGCTCGGCCGCGCACGCTCCAGCCGCGAGCAGGACCGTAAACCAGGCCGCGATCATGGCCGCGATCAGAATACCCCGCTGGCCTCCGATCCACCGCCGGATCGGTGCGTAGATCGCATAGCCCACCACCGAGCCGATCAACCCCATGTTCACGAAGTTGGCACCCAGCGCCGTCAGGCCGCCGTCACCGAAAAGAAAACACTGCACGATCAAGACCGCGGCGATGACCACGGCCCCTGCCCATGGCCCCAGCATCGCCGCCGCCAGAACACTCCCCAGTAAATGCCCGGAGACCCCCGGGCCAACCGGGAAGTTCACCATCTGAGCGGCGAAGATGAAGGCCGACATCATCCCCATCAGCGATGTCGTTCGCTCCTTGAGCTGCCCCTCGACGGACTTGAGTCCGTAAAAGAGGCCCGCCGCGCCCAAGATGCCCGTCAGCGCCGCCACGCGGGGATCGAGAACCGCGTCAGGAATATGCATGTGTCAAACCCCGAACCAGTCCACATCGCCGGGAATGAGAGAAGCCCTCACCCACTCCATGATAATGCCCGTATGCCGTTTGGTCAAAAACTTCATACCGCGGTTTGGCAAGTGGACGATGAGCGTCACCACACCAGCAGGAACGCGGCTCCTCTCATGCCTTGAGATCGTTACATGACGCTCTGTATTCGTGGCTTAGGCGTGGTCATCACAGTAGGTAAGCTTCGTGATGATCAGAAGTGTCTCGAGGGCGCCGCCTGTCCTCATTCGGGCATGTGACTCAAGGCGAAGGCGAACTTTTCATCGATCTGACTGCGCGCGTTATCGTAGAGCAAACGCTCGAAGCTCATTCCCTTGATTGCCCTCGGAACGCGACCGTGTCTCGGATGCGAGGCAGCCGAGGAACTTGTCGTGGCCCAGCGCCCGCGCGGAGAAATCTGTCACGGTGCACGACGGGGCCCAAGCTCACCGATCATCATACGCGACGGCGACCACAGACGGCAGCGACGAGAGTGGAATCTCAACCCTCAGTCTGCTGGCGGGAATTGGAATTGGCGGATCAGAGCGATGGCTGCGCTGTGCAGTGGTTCATCAGCCAGGTGTCAACGTCACCGAGCATCTGGCTGTTCAGGCGATGGGTCGAGGGATAGGACTGGAAGGCCACCCTCAAGCCGCCGGCACGCAGTGCTGCCACGTCCCTTCTGGCACTTGAGAGTGGATGCTTGGAATTCCAGGCACCATGAACAACGAGAAGGGGCAGGTCACGACAGGCCTTCATGCGTCCCAGCGGTGGGAAACCGGTCGGCAGCCAACCGTTCACGGCGACCACGCCAGCGAAGCGCTCGGGATAGCTGAGACCGAAGCGGTAGGCGACCGCTGCTCCTTCTCCACAGCCGACGAGGAAGATTCGTTCCGAATGGATGTGGAGCAAGCTGCGGGTCTTCCGGATCGCCGCGAAGACGCCGTCCTCGAGACGGTCAAGGTCGTCCGGCTCGGGATCAAAGAAGGCGCGTCGGACAATCTCGGCCTCGGAACGTCTCGGCCTCGATCGCAGACCGGCGCGGTCTTGAAGCTCGAAATCCCGGCCCCAATCGAAACCGGCCAACTGGTCCCGCTTGATAACTGGCTCCGGGCCCCTCAGACCGAGACCGACGTAATTCCTCCAGCTCAGGGCGGGCATCGCCCGAACCAACTGGTCTTCGTCCCCCCCCCGCGCATGCAGGAGCACCAGCAGGGGATAGGCGTAATTCGGCTCATACTGCCGTGGAATGAACCGAGCTTCCACCAGTGAGCTGGATGTGGACAACGTCGAGGACAGAGGAGCATTCAGCCGGTCGTTGGTCATCCCTAAGAACCTCCCTTGTCGACGCTTCGGGGGTTTGGTCAGTTTCGCAAGTTGTTGGCGTCAACCCGGCCTCGCTTGCTTGTTCATCTTACCGTGACGGGTCAGACAAGTCTCGCAAAGAATAGCCACGATATTGCCGCCCTTCAATAAACCGCCCAGTTATTTCCAATTTTGTCTCAAGTTTCCTCGAATGCGATCCGAAACCCGTCCGAATTCCCGGAAACTGCTTGGGTTATGTGGGTTAATTGCGATCCGAAAACTGGGAGCGTTAGATGATCCGTAACTCCGGGATAGCGGCGCGCTCAGACGAATTGCTTGATCAAGTTGTTCACCTGGGTGGGGAAGACGGTCAGGGTGTGCAGCAGGCTGCTCTGCTTCGGCGGCGGTCTCTTGAAGAGGCGCTTGCCTCCCGAGGGCTCCTTCACGATGATCGGTTTTCGTGCTTTCGAGGGTACGACGGGTGCCCTCACCGGCAAGAGTTGCGCCGGGTACGGCAAGTTGGGCACGTAGCTCGAGCCATCGGATCCCATGAGCCTCAGGGCCACCGGTCCCGATTCCGCAGTTTTATTGTTGTAGAATTCCTGGTTGATGACGTTCTCCGGGTCGACGATCTCAGCGATCCGACCAACGCCCACACTGCTGAGGGTCACGCTCGCGGGCAAACGTAGCGGCAGCGTGAACGTCGGGTTGACGACCGTGGCAGCACCGGGTGCCAGACCCGCGACCGTGGTGTCTCCCAGGAAGATTCCGGTGCTGGTGCTGCCACTGGCTCCAACCAAGATGAAGCGAACGACGAACGGTCCGGGATTAGCGTCGCCGAGGTTCTGGACCACGGCCTGCGCCGAAAAACCCTGGCCCCAGAACAGGGTCGACGCCGAGGTCGTCACCGCCCCGGCCGCGAGGTCGGGGAGAGGGCCGAGCGGCGGTGGCGTGGTTCCCGGCGGAACCGTGATGCTCACGGTCTGCTCATCGACTCCCTGGTTGCCGCTGGGAACGTGGGGATAGACCGGGTTGGTAAGGTAATCAGCGTCCGGTTCTACCCACAAGGTGAACTGGCTGTCGTTGGTGAGTAGCTCCGGAGGGGTCACCGGCAAGTTGATGGTCTGCTCGACGTTGACCATCGACCAGGCCGGTATCGGCGGAACGGAAATAGTGCCAATAACGACGTCCGACCCAGTGCCTGGCGCGATCCCCGAGGGAGTCAGCACGACCGCTTCCCGCGTCGCGGGGGCGGCACCATAAGCTTCGTTACTGATCTGGGCGGTCACGCTGATCGACCCGCCCCATTCGGGGGCCGAGGGATTGATCCCGATCGAAGTATTGACGAGATTGGCCGGTTGCGGGGGAGTGATCTGGACGCCGGCCTCGTCGTAACCAGGTCCCAGGCCCGACTGGTTGCGGTCGTTGCTCTCGTGAACCCCGTGCTGGGGATCGATAACCATGTTGATGTGAACGATCCCGTTGGGGCTCATTCCCGGCAAGGGCGAGGAGGGAAGCTTGACTGTCGTGGTGAACGGCGCCGACTGCCCGGGCGCGAGGCCGGCGGGGAGGGTCACCTCCCCGAGCAACACGGAATAGGGGCCGATGGTCACGCTATGCGATGCGTAGATCGCCACATTGAACGGAGTGGTCACAGTCGCCAGCCCCTGATTGGTGACCGTGCCGCTGGCCGTGATCGACTGGTTCCAGTCGGCGTTCGGGGTGGTTACGAAGGACGAGCCTACCAGATCGGGAAGGGGTGGGCCAGCACTCGAAAGAAGTTCCCGTTTCTCCAGCGACTCGAACTTCAAGATGATTGGACCGCGCCCCCAGGCGCGACGGCGTCCGGCGGACCTACGGTCTTGGGACGACATGTTGATCCTCCTCCTTGAGAACGGGAATCGCACGGCGGGAGCCAGGCTGATAGGACTTTCGAGCGCGGTTCCGTGATGACGGCCGGCTCGCTCGCTCTGTGCAACAATGCGTGCGTTCAGATCGACCCTTCCTTGGGCGATTAGGGAATCTACTCCTTTCCCCCAAACCGGTCAAGTCGGCTCGAGCTCGAACGCTCGAACTCCTGATCGGCCAGGAAAAGGCGCCCCTCGACGAGTCTGGCAGGTTATGATACCAAGGCTTTGATGGCCGAGCGCGAGGTTTACCAGCCGCGGAGCGGCGGAAGTTCATAGCCTGGCGGCGTCAGCCCCAGGGGAGGTGAAATCAAGAGGGAACCACCAGCCTTCTCAGCGAAAGCGAAACAGCCCTGATCTGTCGCGGAAGTCATGCAGCCACCAGGAGTCAAGGTTGACGGAGCAGATCGTCGCACATCTCGGATACGTCGGGATCGCCTTGATCTTGATCCTGGGGGGACTCGGTCTGCCGATCCCCGAGGAGGCGCCGGTCATCCTGGCGGCCGTACTGTCGCGCAACGGCAAGCTGCTGCCGCCCCTGGCACTTGCGACGTGCCTGCTCGGCGTTCTGGCGGGCGATTTCGTGGTCTACTTCCTCGGTTACTTCTACGGCGAAAAGGTGCTCAGCCTGCCCTTGACGCGGCGGCTTCTCACCCGCGCGCGTGAAGCTCAGATCAAGGGATATTTTCACCGTCACGGGTTCAAGATCCTGGTGCTGGGACGGTTCGCGGCCGGCTTTCGAACGGCCGCCTATCTCACCGCGGGCATCTTGAAACTACCGCCGCTGAAACTCTTCCTCATCGACCTGGTTGCCGCCTCGCTGAGCACCTTCCTGATGTTCGGCCTGGGATTCATCTTTGCCTACCAGATCCAGAGCGGACTCCGCGAGATGCAGCAATGGTTCACTCTGGCCCTGGGGGCCGGCCTGGCGATCTGGCTGTCCTACCGCTTTTACGCGGGGCGAAAGAGGGCCGGTCTGCCTGTCGGCCCTCCCGTGCTTTTCGGCGAGGAGCCGCCCCTGCCCCCAGACGACCTGAGGGCCCATTCCGACGAGACGCAGCGCAAGGTCGATTCGTCGCTGGATTTGAAGCCGCCCGACAGCACGTCGCTGGCAGAGTTTTGCGCTTTGCCTCCCGCGGCTCCTCCCCTGCCTGCTCCGGCTCCGCTCACACACTCCGCCACCGATTCCGGCCCGGCCCGTCATGCCGCCGACTTGCCCACGGGCGCCGATCCCGTCGACGTCGGATTGCCGCAAGCTCACTCGCGGACGTCGCTGGGTTCGCATCCAACCAGACCCGGTCACCCGGTCGGGCCGGCCCAAAGTCATGTTGACCGATCGAACGGTTCCTGATACTTTCCCGCCGTCTTGGTCAGTCCCACCACTGGCCCGAGGCATGCTTGACATGACGGAGCCGTCGTTCTCGCCAGCAGCGGCGTGACCGATCGATCATCGAGGGCCTTCTCCCCGCCTGTTAGCAACCTGTGCGGATTGAGGTCTCAAACCCGCGATCGGTTCTCAAGAACGATGGTTCCAGCCGAGGAAGCCGTGGCTCACTAGGCTGATGCATGCTTCCTCCCCCCCCGGGCTCGACATGAGGGTGACCCGAGGGGCCCGTCCGGAGACGTTCTCCGGCCGGCGAGTTAAGGATCAACTCGCACGGGGGAATTCATCGCCTCGATGAATTCCCCGGATCACCCTGGAAGATCGCTCGAATGAACAAATTCACTTTCGCTCTCGCCCTGTGGGCTGGTCTAGTGCTGAGCCTGGCCGGCCCGTCTGTCCACGCCACGCCCATCGTCCAGGATCTCGGGACGCCCACGATGACGGCGGCAGAGTTCAACAGCCTGTTTCAAGCTATCCCCGGCGCGGCGCCGATTTTGTCCTCTTACCAGTTCTACAACACACCCACCACGGGCATGGTCGACTCGCAGGTATTCCAGGGCACAGGCGCCGCCGCCGGGCTTTATGCCTATGCCTACCAGATCGCGGTCAACAACGTCTCGGACACGAGCGGCCAGCCGACCTCCGTCAACAGCGCCACGCTGGCCTTCAACGGCACACCGACGCCGGCCAGCTTCACCACCGGCGGTACCCCGTCATCGGTCTACGTCGTTACTGACGGCCAGGTGGGCGGCATCAACCTTCCCCAGGCAGCACCGGGAAGCGTGATCCAGACCCCCACGTCGGTGGCCTGGATGCCCGGAAGCAAGACGGGGGCCCTGACGTTCCAGTATCTCGACGCGGCCCAGAATACCGGCCCGCTGCAGGCGGGCGCCAACAGCGCGACCATCGTCGTGCTCACCAACCAGCCCTACACGACCCAGCCGGTAAGCCTCCAGAACGCCGATCCCCAGACCACCTATCCCACGGCCTACTCGGCCCAGGGGGGTACGATCCAAGAGGTCCCCGTTCCGGAGCCCGCGACCGCGCTGGCATGGGCGGGGATGATCGGGGCCGTGGCTCTGGTCCGGCGTGTCCGCAGGAACCGCCAGGCGGCCTGAGCCGCCTGGGATCCAGCGAGCCAGGGAGATCGGTGACGCACCTGGGAATCGGACCCGCCGTCTCCTGGCCCGACCAATCCGAACAGTCGACCGGCCCCGACGACCGCACTTGCGGTCGCCAGGGGCTTTGGTGCTTCGAAGGAAAGACGGTATAGTGGTTGTTCGACGGCGTCATCAATCTTGAGGGCAAGGCCGGTTATTACGGACCAAGCCGACAAGTTTCGACGATCCGTCCTGGGATGAGCCGCACCCCCGATGGTATCTGGCCCAGCACCGATGAATTTGCCACCGATTGCTCGTGTCCGTCGCCAGTTCGTTCAGCCCGAGGTCGATGATGCGGCCGCCCTTGTCACCCGCGCGATCCGGACCAGCCATCTGGCGGGTCGGGTGCTGGCCGGCGGGCGGGTCGCCATCACTGTGGGCAGCCGGGGCATCGCCGGCCTGCCGCGGATTGTTCACGCCGCCGCCCAAGCCGTCCGCAGCCTCGGGTTTCAACCGTTCGTTGTCGCGGCCATGGGTTCCCATGGCGGCGGCACGCCCGAGGGCCAGCGCGCGCTGCTGGCCGAACTGGGAGTGAACGAGTCGTCGGCAGGCTGTCCGGTCCGGTGCGAGATGGAGACCGTGGTCCTGGGAACCAATTCCTTCGGACTGCCCATCCACTTCGACCAGAACGCTTTCGACGCCGACGGCATCATCCTCTTGAACCGGGTCAAGCCGCATACCTCATTCACGGGGTCGTACGAGAGTGGCCTGCTCAAGATGCTGACCATCGGTTTGGGCAAGCGTCAAGGAGCGGCCCAGGTCCACAAGCTCGGGTTGCCCGGCCTGAAGACGATGCTCCCCGAAGTCGGAGCCTTTCTCCTTGAGCGGACCCCGGTCGCGCTGGGAATCGCGATCCTCGAGAACGCTTTCGAACACACCGCGCGGATCGTCGCCGTCGAGCCCGAAGAGCTGCTCGAGGTCGAGCCCCGGCTGCTCGACCAGGCGCGCGAGCTGATGGGACGACTGCCGTTTGACCAGATCGACGTGCTGATCGTGGGAGAGCTTGGGAAGAATTACAGCGGGACCGGGCTGGACCCCAACGTGATCGGGCGGCAAAGGGTGGAAACGATGCCCGATCTCCCCCGTCCGGTGATCACCCGGCTGGCCGTGCTCGACCTGTCTGTCGAGACGCGAGGAAACGCTCTGGGCATCGGCCTGGCCGACCTGACCACGGATCGACTGGTCCAGGCGATCGATCCGGTGCCGATGCGAGTCAACAGCCTGACCAGCAACTTCCTGACCCGGGCGCGAGTGCCGCTCTCGCTGCCGACCGACCGGGACGTAATCTCCGCCTGCCTTCAGACGTGCTGGCGGATCGAGCCCGACCAGGCCCGCCTGGTGCTTGTGCCCAATACACTGGAGCTGACCACCTTATGGGTCACGCAACCCTTTGCCGCCGAGGTCGAGTCTCACCCGGAGCTCGGCTTCGAGACCGGCTTTCAGCCCATGCCACTGGACGCTGCCGGCAACCTCGAGCAAGAGCGCCTCTTCCCCGAGAGCGTGCGAGGCCGGCGGGCGCGTCCTGCCGAGCGCCGCGGCAACGGCCCGGCAGCCGCACGACCGGTCGTCGTGGAAGACCGGGCCGCGGAGCGCGTCGAGTACAAATGGTGAGCGAGAAATCCTGACGCAATCGCAAACGCCGACCGCTCGCCACAATCGTTCCCTCCTTAAATGTTCACGAGACGAGGATCATAACCGGCCATGCCTGCCCCCAATCGCGCTGTGGTCTTTGATCTGGACGGACTCATGTTCGACACCGAGGCTTTGTTCTTCCAGCTCTTGACGCGGCAAACATGCTCGTGGCTCGCCTCGACGACCCAGCGATCCTGAACCTGCTCGAGCACCCGAATTGAGGCCACCGGGCAAACGACTTTAGACCGTCTTTGCATCTGCCTTCTAATGCGGAATGCGGAATGTGGAATTGATTTCCTCTTCATTCCGAATTCCGCATCTCTCACCGACGAGGGCCCGGGCATGAAATCGAGCCAGCCTTACGTGCCAGAGTCGGGCGCCAGCACCCAGGTCCCGGGCACGGCCGCAGCCGGGCCGCGAGAGATGCTGCCTTATGTCGTCCCCATGCTGACGTTTCTCGTGCTGACGAACCTGGAAGGTTACTTGCCCGGCCAGGGCTGGTATCCGCCGGCCTACGCGGCCAAGGTGCTGGTTGTGGCACTCGTGGCCTGGTGCTACCGGTCCACCTGGTCGGATTTGCGTCCCATCCCGCCTGCCTCGACATTGCTGCTGGCGACGATGGTCGGCCTGGTGGTTTTCGTGCTCTGGGTCCGTCTCGAGGGCTGGTATCCCGCGCTCGGCTTCCTGGGAAAGCGAACTAGTTTCGACCCCTCCACCCTGGATGCGAACTGGAAGTGGCCGTTCGTCGCGATTCGGTTGACAGGTCTTGTGCTGCTGGTCCCCTTGATCGAAGAGCTCTTCTGGCGATCGTTCCTGGTTCGCTGGCTGATCGACCCGGATTTCTGGAAGGTGCCTATCGGCCGTATGACTCCCATGGCCGCGGGCGTGACCTCGGCGATCTTTGCCCTGTCCCACCCGGAATGGCTTCCCGCCCTGCTCACCGGCCTGCTCTGGGCCTGGCTGCTCTGGCAGACGAAGTCTCTGTTGGCATGCGTGCTCAGTCACTCCGTCGCCAACCTTGCCTTGGGTATCCACGTCCTGGCGACCAGAGATTGGAAATACTGGTGACCGCCCCCCACCGGGCGGCGACGAGAAGAGAATAGGACCCGGCCATGAGAACGAGAAAGCCCGAGGTAGGAAGAGCGGCGGACCGCATGTCCCCCATGCGTTCGGTCTCAGAGTCTGGATTGCTGCTTGAGAACCTTCCGCAGAGGGCCTGGCCGGATCGTCTGGAAAAACCGGGAATGACACTGGAACCTGGATGATCCCCACAAATGATAAAGCCTTCGCTTGCAATCCCTGAATTCATTCGGCACGATGGATTCGCGGGCAATTCCCTTGGGAACGTAGAGGACGTGCCAGGCGTTCGCCGGTTGCGTCCTGCGAATGAGCATCAGGCCCGGTGGAAGGAAACATTCTGATTCTTCCGCCTCAAGCCGGGCTTTCAGGTTTATGGGAGGGCTTCATGAGTCGCACCAGGCAATTGAGGTGGGTCGCGGCGCTGGCCGCGGCCGTCTTCGCGGCAGACCCGCGGGCGAATGGGCAAGAGCCTCAGCCGCCGGTCAACATCGATTTCGAGGAGGTCATTGCGGCCGCCCGTAACTCCGGGGCTCACCGCGGCCCCGGGAACAACTTCCGTGACTTCAACGAGGTCACTCGCCAGGCGGAGAAGACCGAGGGCCTGTTCACGCTGTACAAGACAGGTGACCACCTCTATGCCGAGATCCGACCCGATCAGTTCAACCAGCCATTGCTGGCGCCAGTGACCATCGCCCGCGGCATGGCCCAGGCGGGAATGCCCGTCGGCGACGACGACCGCGTGCTGATCTTTCGCCGGGTCGGTGAGCGCATCCAGATCGTGCAGAGAAACATCCATTACAAGGCACCCGCCGGCACGCCGATCGAGAAAGCCGTCAAGCAGAACTTCACCGACTCGGTGCTCATGGCACTGCCGATCGTCGCGCTCAATCCGATGCGCGGCGGCGCCGTGCTGATTGATCTTTCCGATGTCTTCATGACCGACTTCGCCGAGATCGGAATGGGCTCGATCGATCGCAGCCGCAGCCAGTGGTCGAAGGTCAAGGGCTTTCCCAACAACATGGAGCTCGAGCTGGAGGCAACCTACACCGGCGGATTCCGGCGGATGGGCAACGGTCGCAGCAGCAGCGGCAGCGGGTCGGATCCGCGGAGTATCACCCTGGTGCTCCACTTCAGCATCATGAGGGCCCCGGACATGGGTTATCGGCCCCGGATTGCCGACGATCGCGTGGGCCACTTCCTGAGCGCCACCAAGGATTTCGGGATCAACGATTCGGACACGAACTTCGTCCGCTTCATCGATCGGTGGCGGCTCGAGAAGTCTGACTCGCACTCCAAGCTCTCGCCACCCAGGAAGCAGATCGTCTGGTACGTCGAGGACACCGTGCCCCTGGAGTACCGCCCCTACGTCGAGGAGGGCATCAGCGAGTGGAACAAGGCGTTCGAGAAGATCGGCTTCCGCAACGCGATCGCCGTCCGCTGGCAAGAGGACGGGCGCGACGTTTTCGATCCCGAAGACACAAATTATTGCACGTTCCGCTGGGTCACCAGCGAGACGGCCTTCGCCATGTCGTGCCTGCGTGCCAATCCCATGACCGGCGAGATGATCGACGGCGACGTCATCTTTGATGCCAGCTTCATC
>JAFAHT010000450.1 GCA_019237095.1 Planctomycetaceae bacterium | reverse complement strand
AGCAGGTAATGGATCGAGCAACCCTCCACGACGATCCGCCGCGACTGCTTCGGGCGGGAGACCGCCCAGCGAAACCAGTCGGGCGCGAACGCCTGAATCGACAGATGATCCGCAGGAGCTGACGTAGCGGTCACGGAGACCTCCTCGTGGTACGAGTAGGTGAAGACGGAATCGCCAAAAATCTGCGTCGTGTGTAGTACCGGCGTCGCCGTAAGGCCCACTTTGGTCGCATCGAAATGCTCGAGCACGCGCCGGTACTTCGAGATGTAGTCGGCCTCATTGCGGAAGCTCATCTAGGTGTTCGACGTCTCGCGATCGAGCAGATAGCCGCGATGGCATTCGTCCACCACCATCGGTCGTATTGGTCGATCGGCGGCAGCTTGGCGGAACATCGGCTTGTCGGCGACCGTTTCGGCCCGCGCGTTGAACGTCGCCGGCGTCTCCTTGGCTGACTTCTTCCACCAGAAGGGGATCAGCCCCCAACGCATCGGCACGAGCTCACGCGCGGCCTCTTTGGTGAGACGGATCACGTCGACGGTGTCGGTCGGCGCAAGATTATAGTGCGGCTGCAGATTGCGCGGCGGGCCGAACACGCTGAGAAATTCGTGCACCTCGGCCCCCGTGTAGTGCTTCGTGAAGCGCCCGCACATGGGCCCTCCCAAGGTTGCCGTGTGGGGAATGTAGCACGGGAAGGGCAGGGCCAAGCAGCCTGTACAATTTTCTAGACAGACTTATCAGTGTATGATAAGGTGCTATATGGAGCGTGATCCTTCCCTCGACGCCCTGCTCGGGCTCGACGGGCAGGTGTTTGTAATCAACCCGGAGACCGGACATTGGGTTCGGTTTGTTGTTCGAAGAGTGCCGGCCACAGATTCAAAACCGCACGGGCTCGATTACAGCCTGACGCTGCACGGCCCTCACGGCGAACGCCTGGTCGGCTTCGACAATGCGCACGCCGTGAGGAAAGGGAGCGGCCCCGGACGCCGGACCGGAGCGGCATTCGACCACAAGCACCGGCTAAGGACGGTACGGCCGTACGATTACCGAGACGCGGCGGCACTGCTCGAAGATTTCTGGGCGGAGGTAGACGCAGTGCTGCGCGAGAAAGGAGTGATCCGATGACGAACAAGACGATGAAGATCGGGATCGCCTCGTACGAGGACTTCAAGGCGCGCACGCTGGCGATCGCGCGCGGCGAGCTGAAGCCGGGACCGGATGAACCGAAGGTCTGGTTTCAGTCGACGGAGAGCTTTGCCAAGGTGCTATCGAACCGCAACCGCGCGCTCTTGGCGACGATCGCCGAAACGCATCCCGCATCGCTTCAGGAGCTCGCGGACCGGACGGGGCGCAAAACTTCTAACCTGTCGCGCACGCTGAAGACGATGGCGCGATACGGCTTCGTCGAATTGCACAAGGACGAGCGCGGGCGCATTCGCCCTGAAGTGCCGTTTCGGGCGATCTCGCTCGAACTGGCGTTCCACTGACGGGATGGCCGGCGATGTCGATACCGGCAAGGCGATCTTGCGCGATTACATCAAGGCGACGGTCGGCCTCGAAAAGCTCGGCGAAGCGACGGCTACGCCGCCCAAAAGCCTGATCCGCATGTTCGGCCCGCGCGGCAATCCGCAGGCACGCAACCTGTCCGGCATCATCGGCTATCTGCAGAACAGGCCGGCGTCGAGCTGCATGTCACGCCCCAACCTTCGTGACAGGCGCGTGTGGCCGGAAAGGGGAAAACCATGAGCAAAAAGAATCCCCTTAGGGGCACGACGCTGGATGAATTTCTGAGCGAGGAAGTCATTCGCGGCAGCGGCAACGTGTTCCGCGATGTCGGGTACCCCGGCGCCGATCGCGAACACCTGCGAGCCATTCTCGCGGCCAAGATCATCGGCGTGCTGGATAACCGCAAGCTGACAGTGCGCGCCGCGCAAGAGGTGACCGGCGTCGCGGCGGCCGACTTCTCTCGCATCCGCAAAGCTAATCTCGGCCGCTTCACGATCGACCGGCTGATGACGATCCTCGCCAATCTTGGGCAAGAGGTCGAGGTCACCGTCGATGTGCATCCGCGCCGCACACCGGGACCGATGCAACTGCATCCATAACCGGGGCAGGGAAGGGGCTATGGCATTGACGAAGAGCTTCAGGGAACTGGTGCAGCGACGGGTCGAAGCCGACCCGGAATTCGCGACGGCGTTGCTGCGCGAAGGCATCGACACGATGCTGGCCGGCGATGTCGATACCGGCAACGCGATCTTGCGCGACCTACTTCAAGGCAACGGTCGGCCCGAGAATTAGGCTCCATGAGCTACTATCTTCGCATTGTCTCCACGCAGAGCGATCCCTCGACACAGGTCTGGAAGATCGACGATCGGACCGCCGTATGTCTCGGGGTCTCCAACCCCGAGGGGGCGCCGGCACATATTTCTGCGCATTCCGGTGATCGTGAACGGGCAATCCGTTCGATCATGAACACCGATTCCGGTGATCATGAACGCCTGCTCCCGCTTGGCTGAGCAGGCTGTTGGCGAGGCATCAGGCAGCCGTAGGGCGATCGCCACTGACGGTTGTGTCGTCTCACGCCTCGTTGCGGCTCGTCAAGCCGTCGGCGCCTGTCCTGGTGCTGATTGCGTGACGCTTGCGCAGGCTTGGTCCCTTCAGGTCGATGCGATGAGCGCGATGCACGACTCGCGCTCAATGGGCAACGGTATTTGCCGCATCTTCAATCGCCGCCACCGTCACTTCAGGATGCGCGATCATGCTCGGATGATCGCCACCCGGAACGTGGTAGATTTTCGACTTCGCACGCGTTGCGAATTTATTCAGAATGTCGGGTGGTATGACTTTGTCGGCGTCGCCGATGACGTACCACGAACGGATCGTCTTCCAACCTATTGCGGCCGGCGCTTTATCCGTCAAGCAGCGTGCGGCGAAAGGCCGCTGCGTCGCGGCCAAGCGCGCCGCAATCTCCGGAGATTCCGCAGACGCAAAGATCACCCCAAAATACTTCGCGTTCACGTAGAGATCTGCGTCACCGCCGGTTGGCGTCGTGAACGGCACGGCAATCGTGAAGTCCGCTGGCGGTGGAGGTGCGCTT
>JAFAHT010000300.1 GCA_019237095.1 Planctomycetaceae bacterium | reverse complement strand
TTCTGTCAGGAAGAAATATATAACAAGTAACGGCATGTGTCAATCAATTGGAACGACAACTCTATCCTGACGAGGTTGCATTACGTTGCCTGACGTCAGGCTGGGGCATACCTCAACATGACAATCACACGACGCAGACAATTTTTGCAACAGAGCCGAAAATCCTATGGCAATTGTGTGTCGTTTGTTTAAATGTACCACAAGATGGCGCAAGCGCGCATCGGGGAGATGCGCGCTTGCGTTGCGGCGGGACAGGTTGCCGGAACTTCCGTCCCGGCTCAGTATGCCGCCGCCGCGGCCATCGTGCCGCGTACCGGCTCAGTAGTGGTGGCGCGCGGTGATGCTGACTGTGACGGCGATGCTGGCCGTGCTGCCGTTGGAAGCGGTGGCCTTGACCATCAGCACATGCGGGCCATTGGCGAGCGTCCTGGTGTTCAGTTGGCCGGAATCGCCGTTATACACGTAAGGCGTAACATGCTCCGTCCATTCCAGGGCGCCGTCGATAAAGAACGCGACCTTGGATATGGAGGAGGCGGGAGAGAGGGCGAGACGCTCCAGACCACGGAGCCGGAAAGCGTGTTGCCGGCGGCGATGCTGGAGGAGACCGTAAAGCCCGCCGTGGGCGCGGGCGCCGGGGTTGGCGCTGGCGGTGCCGTCACGGTGACGGCTTTGGCCGCCGAGTCGCTGCCCGCCGAGTTGGAGGCTTTTGGTAAATCCTGGCATAGTCGATATCGACATACGCCGGAGAGGGGGTTGTGGCATTTGGAGCGCCACCCCAGTCATCACTGCCACCCACATCGAAATTCAGCATGAGATACATGGCTCTTGATGGAACGCTGTCCGTCCAGCTGCCCGTCTGGACGTAGTCGACGTAGTAGGTGATATGTCCGGGTTCCCACTTCATGGAAAAAATGTGGTAGTCAGCCGTCCAATTCGCATTATGCGGTGCGACCTGGTCCTGCCCGCTGGGGTCGAAATGGTAAGTTTGGTAGACAGTCGTAATATCTCCACCAAGGAATTCCATGATATCAAGCTCGTCGGCCGAAGTGCCGCCGTACATCCAGATGGCTGGCCAGAAACCTTGCCCTGCGGGCAGCTTGGCACGCACTTCCACATAGCCATATTGGAAGGTGCGCGTCGTATCGGTGCTGAGGATGCCCCCGACCCAGCCATTCCCGCTTTTCTGGGCGGTGATGCGGACAACGCCGCTAGCCTCCGTGACCTGCGATGCGCTATAGCTGAATGCGCCGGTAGAGCTGACCGGCTTTCCTCCCCAGGGTCCCACTAAATTCCACTTGCTCGTGTCGATCGAGGTTCCGTTGAACTCATCGCTCCATACGAGGGAATAAGTAGTTCCCGCGATTGGAGGAGGCAAGTCAGCCCACGACTCCGCGCTGGCCAAGGCGAGGGCGGCGGTGGACACGGTGGCGAGTAGCCCGCGGCGGAGGATGTGGTTCCACGGCTGCGTTGCCGGGCGGCGTTGGAGTACAGGCATGATGATGCTCCTTGAATCGTTGGTTACGGATATGCGCCAGGACACTGCCGCTTAATCAATATAATAAAACTCCGCGCCCATGACCACATCGACGCTGATGAGATTCAATCCCGCATGTTCCCCCTGGCGGAAACCATCGCGGATTTCGTCCACTTGATACCGATTGGGAATTCAGAGCCAGTTGTAATCGGGAAGGCGGAGCCACTTGCCTCGGCCGAGCGAAGTGCTAGCCGCGACCGGCCAGGCCACGGTACGTTCGGCATAGTGGCAGTTGACGGTGATTTGGCAGTTATCTTTCTTGCCCAGGGTGCCGGAGTATTGCCGGGCGACGCCTACAGAGCACTTGCCCTGCTTGGCGAAGCCGGTGTCATCGAAGATCAAGACGCCGTCTCCCTCGCTGGGCAGTCGGAGCATCTGCTCGACACGCTGGCGGTTGAGGTCGTCCTGGTCCCAAGCCGTGGTGGAGAGCAGGCCTTGGAGCTGCTGTTCGGAGCTGCCGGGGATGCTCGCGGCGATGATATCGCAGTTCTTGTTGGGCAACTCGGTCAGCAGCCCAGTCAGGTAGCGATCCAGGGCATATCGCCCTTCGCTGCGCGTGAAATGCACACGGAACAGCTCCAGGAACGCGGCCAACTCGGGCAGTGGCTCCTCGGGAGCCTGCGGAATGCGAATGGTGGTCTTCATACACTATTATACGCCCGAACACCCAAAAGACAAAGTCGTATTATGCAAGTGCTATTCAGTGATGCCCCTTTTCAACTCCCCGACTTCCAGGCGTCCGGCTTGATCGGCGAACGAGGCGATCTGAGTTGTACCGAGCGCTCTGGGAGACGGTGAAGCTCGGTTGATGAAAGCCAGATCCGGACCACGCTTCTCTGGGCTCGATCTTGGGGCCTCAAACAATGACCCTGAGTGTTCGCAATCGCTCCGCGGCGTCGTCGAGTGTCTCGCTTCGCTTGCAGAAGCAGAAGCGGACGTACTGTCGTCCCAGGGCCTTGTCCTGGAAGAAGCTGGAACCGGGGACCGTGGCCACGCCCACGTTCCGGACCAGGTGCCGGGCGAACGCCACATCGTCGCCGGCCCCGAAGGCGTCAATGCCCGCCATGATGTAGTAGGCCCCCTCGGGTGGATCGAACTGGAAGCCGACGTCCCAGAGCACCCGGCACAGCCGGTCCCGCCGGGCCTGGTACTCGGCGGCAAGCCGGGCGTAATAGTCGCGGGGCAGGCGATAAGCCACGGCACCGGCCTCCTGAAGCGGCGCCGCGGCACCGATCGACACGAAGTCGTGGATCTGTCGAAACGTCCTCGTCAGGGGATAAGGAGCGGTGATCGTGCCGATTCGCCAGCCGGTCACGGCGTAGGTCTTGGACATCCCGCTAATCGTGACCGACCGCTCGTACATCCCGTCCAGGCCGGCAATGGAAGCGTGGGGCCTGCCGTCGTAGACGATGTGCTCGTAGATCTCGTCGGTGATGGCGATGACATTCCACTTGCGGCAGAGCGCTGCGATCGCCTCCAGGTCATCCCGTGTGAAGACCGCGCCGGTGGGGTTGTTGGGGTTGCACAGCACGATCGCCTTGGTCCGGTCGTTGAACGCCGAGGCCAACTCCTCGGGGTCGAATCTCCAGTGCGGCGGCCGCACCGGCACGAACCGTGGGCTCGCGCCTGCCAGAACGCAATCGGGCCAGTAGTTCTCGTAAAACGGCTGCGACAGGACCACCTCATCGCCGGGGTTGATCAGCGAGAGCAGGACCACCAGCATCGCCTCGGTGCTGCCGCAGGTGACCGTGAGCTCGGTCTCCGGATCGACCGTGAGCCCCAGGTGCCAGGCGGCGTGCTCGGCGATGGCCTGCCGCAGGTTTCGCGCTCCCCAGGTGATCGCATACTGGTTGACGTCGTCCTGGATCGCGCGACAAGCGGCGTCCTTCAGCACCTGGGGAGCGGGGAAATCGGGCATCCCCTGCGCCAGGTTGACCGCGTCGTGCTTCAGCGCCTCGATCGACATACCCCGGATCACGCTCTCGGTGAATCTCGAAGCCTTTTCTGAGATCAGAGGAAATTGCATCAGGTCACCACCCACGACAAAGGCCATACCGGAACCCTGCAAAGTGAACGCATACGCTCACTCCGTTAGCCGGTCCAAACCATTATGTGGCTACCCGCGGAATACCCGCAACGCGTTGACCGGAGGGTAACAGGTTGAACCATGGCGTATGTTTCTGGTCGGATGATAGTGATACCCCGTTCCTAGCCGTGGCCTTGGCGGTCCCTGGGCTTCTGGAGTTGAGCCTGGCGCCGGGGCTGGGTTAGAACCGGGTCCGGCGGTAACGGCGGCCGGGAGGGCACAGACCCGTGGGGGCATTGCATTCGAACGACCTAACCGTCTTCTTCCTGGGGCTGGCGGCGCTGCTGGGCGCGGCCCATGTCCTCGGCGCGGCGGCCCGCCGCCTGGGCCAGCCGCCCGTAATCGGCGAGATAGTCGCCGGCCTGCTGCTCGGCCCGACCGTCCTGGGTTCGCTGGCCCCCGGCTTCCAGGCGTGGCTGTTCCCCCGCGACGGCCCGGCCGCGGTCGCTCTGAACGCCGTGGTCGCGCTGGCCGTGGCGCTACTGCTCGCGGTCGCCGGGATGAGGGTGAACCTCTCGGCGGTCTGGCGGCAGGGCTGGGCCTCCCTGGCGGTCGCCCTGGCGGGCCTCCTGGTGCCCCTGCTCATCGGGGGTCTCCTGGCCTGGCTTATGCCGGGTTGGTGGGGGATTCCGCTCCAGGGGATGCCCAACCTGTTCGCCGTCTTCTTCGGGACCGCCCTAGCCGTCAGCGCCCTGCCGGTGATTGCCAAGGTCCTGCTCGACCTGGATCTGTTCCGGACCGATTTCGGCATGCTGGTCCTCGTGGCGGCCACGGTGAACAACCTGCTGGCCTGGCTCATCTTCTCGGTGGTCCTGGGTGGCCGGGCCGGTGGGCACTCGATCACCTACACCGCGGCCCTGACCGTTGGCTTCGTCGCGCTGACCCTGACGCTGGGGCGGTGGGCGGCCGACCGGGCGATGCCCTGGGTCCAGGCCCACCTGGCGTGGCCCGGCGGTATCCTCGGGTTCCTGGTGCTGACGAGCTTGGTCGGGGCGGCGACCACCGAGGCGATCGGCGTCCACGCGATCTTCGGGGCCTTCCTGGTCGGGATCGCCCTGGGCGACTCGCACCATCTCCGCGAGCACACCCGGCACATCGTCCACGAATTCGTCGAGGGGGTCCTGGCTCCGGTCTTCGTGGCCGCGATCGGGCTGGAGGTGAACTTCGTCACGAATTTCCACCCGTGGCTGGTGCTGCGGATCCTGGTGCTCGGCACGGCGGTCAAGGTCCTCGGGTGCGGGTTGGCCGCCCGGCTCGTCGGGACGCGCAGTGCGGAGGCGTGGGCGGTGGGCTGGGCGATGAACGCCCGCGGCGAGTTAGGAATCGTGCTGGGGCTTCTCGCCTGGCAGGCGGGGGTGATCCACGAGCAACTGTTCGTCGCCCTGGTCACCCTGGCCGTCGTCACCTCGGCCCTCGCCGGGCCGGTGCTGAAGCGGCTGCTCCGGCGGGAGCAGGCGTGGTCGCTGGCGTCGTTGCTCGACGGCCGCCTCTGCCTTATCGACCTGGCGGCGAGCGACTCCCCGGAGGCGATCCGGCGGCTGTCGGCCGTGGCCGCCGAGCGGGCGACGCTCAGCCCGGAGTGGGTGGCCGAGGCGGTGCTGCGGCGGGAGACGGCGATGGGGACCGGGATCGGCCACGGGGTCGCCGTGCCGCACGCCCGGCTGGTGAACCTGAAGGCCCCTCTGGTCGTGGCCGGGCTGTCCCGGCAGGGCCTGGGCTTCGACGCACCCGACGCCGAGCCGGTGCGACTGGTCTTCCTGGTCCTGACGCCACAGGACGATGCCGGGGCCCAGGTGCAGATCCTCGCCTCGATCGCGCGGCTGGTCCGTGACCCGCAAGTGCGGCGGGAGGCGCTGTCGGCCCGGACGCCAACGGCCCTGCTGGCGGCGCTGCGCATCGCCGACACGCTCCAGAGGTCGAGTCTGGCCGAGGAGGCCGCTACGGGAGTCGGGGACGACCGGGGTCGGTAGCGGTCGTAACCTCGCCGAACGCAACAAATTCGCAACGAAAGCAGTCGGGATCAGAGGGCGGTCAAGACCAACTTTGCAGCATGCCAGAGGGAGGGTGCACCAAAGATTTCGCATCCATCAACCGGAGCCCTCCGGACCATGACCGGCGGGTCCCGCGCGTCGATGGATCGGTCAATCTTCCTTGTGCGCGTCGTGGCAAGTATTGCAGGAGTCGCGGATCTTGCGGATCGCGGCATTGACCGCGGCAAGGTCTTCCTTCTGGGCGGCATCGTTGAGCGTCTTGGCATTGGCGGCGAACGCCTCTGC
>JAFAHT010000238.1 GCA_019237095.1 Planctomycetaceae bacterium | reverse complement strand
TGTTGTGTCTGAATATTCAGTCGTTTTGTCTGAATTAAGGATACACTCTCGCCCCTTCAGAAGGCAAGAGGCCAGAAGCAAAAGAAAGTGGCTCAGAATAGTGGCGAGTGGCGAGTAAACACCCAGCAGCCGTCTGTCATTTGCCATCTGTCATCTGCCATGTGCCACTGATCAACTCGCAACTCGCCACTATTCCGAGCAACTCGCAACTCGCCACTATTCCGAGCAACTCGCAACTCGCCACTATTCCGAGCAACTCGCAACTATTCCAAGCTACTCACCCACCCGCTGGAGCTTGGCGAGTAGACCACGGAGCAGCGATTCCTGGCCGATCACGCGATTGCGGTACTCGGGCGTGTGGGTCTTGTGGATCTCACCCCGGATCTCTCTCAGACTCTGTTCCAGGAGCCGGAACATCTCAACCCGTTCTTCCTCCGAGAACATGAAGGTGCGCGTTTCAGGTACGGTCGTGGCTGCCATTGTGGGTGCCTCCTGTTCGGTTGCTGTCTGGTGAGTTGGAATCTCATACTTGTTCAAGAGACATGATTATGTCGTCCGACGATCTTGACGGTGCTGGCCTGGGGACCTTTCTCTCCAAGCTCTTCGACGAAGCTGACCTCGGTACCGACGTCCAAGCCGCCGAACCCCGAGCCCAGAACGCTGTTGCGATGAAAGAAGACCTCGCGGCCATCGAGCGTCTCGAGGAATCCGTAGCCTGCCTCGGTGAAAAGCCGTGTCACACGCGCATGGGGAAGGTCTTCGTGAGTCTTGACGAACCCGCGGCGGCGGTTAACGAACTCCTCGATCTGCCCTTGCATCTCTTCGAAGGCCTCCTGGATCATGGGGGAGAGATCGCCATCGGCGAGGCTCCCGGCGAGTTCGCGTTTGACCACCAACTCCGCCCCGGGCATCTTGAGATCGATGCGGACCTGAAAGAGGTTACCCTCCTTGTGGTGACGGTGGGGCTGGTCAACGATCACGCGACAGCTTGTGATCCGGTCATGAGTGTCCTCCAAGCGGTCGGCCGCTTCCTGGATGGCGCTCTCGATGACCTTGGAATGGGGAAGATTGTGGAACGCGATCTGGAGTGGAGTTTTCATGGTCGTTCCCTCGTAGGGGACGACCGCGACGGGGTGAATCTTCCGCCGCGGCTGGGGTGCTCCCGGTCCAGGCCAGAGCAACCCACCAGGGCCCCCGATTTCGGAGAAAAGCAAGAGCACCACGCATGCGGGGGTTCCGGGCGACATGACCCGATCACCCGGGAAGTTGACCACCCGCACGTCCAGCGGCGGCGCTTGGCACTTTGATCACGCGCACGTGCCGATGCGGCTTTGCCGCACACGCGGCCCACTCGACGAAGCTGGCAGCCTTTCCCTGGGGTGCTCCCGCTTCCACGTCAATACACCGAGTTTTCAATACCCAAGGATCGGAGATGATGGGTCTCGATCGGATCGAGGCGGATGGACCCCTCGAACGAACTGCGGCAAGGTCGATACCGAAGTCGTGCCTCGAGGCGGGCCACCGGATCGTGCCGACATGCCAGGCCAGCCGGTTCATGTCGGCTCGGATCGGACCGATCGTTCCTCGGTCCTCTTGCTTGATTCTATCCCATCAGACGATCAATTCCTAGCCGGAGGATTTAATCCTGGCGGGTCAGCCGGAATTGGCGGCGTTCAGGAAGGAGCTAGTCAGGGTCTTGACGCCGCTAAAGTCGAGAAGCACATCTAGCCCCTGGGACAGTGCGGTGCAAGATTGCTGGCACAGAAGAGTTCCATCTTCGGGGTCGACACAGACAGGACCGATCTCGTCGATGACTTTGATTGTTTGCATGGTTTAGCTGGTCCCTCCTCCGCTCCTAACCGTATAGACCTCGCCAGGGCGTATCAAGAGCCCTAGCCGTGTATAGAGCCGTTGTAAGTTAATGGGGGTTGGGCGTTGATGGCTTCCTGAACTCCGGATTTCTCTACTTTTCTCTACCATACGCCTGTTCAATATCGGTCACTCGCTACTCGCCACTATCTTGCTTGGAAGCGCTGCGGTTCTAAACTCAAAGTGCGGCGCGTGTCTGGTCACCGCGCCAAGCAGGCTTCCCGAAGTGTGTATAAAGTAAGAGGGTGCCGAAAACGAATCGTGTGAGCGAGGGAACGGAGATGGCGGTCAACCGCGATGAAATCTGTTTCATGAGAAGGGCTTACCAATCGTCAGACCACATTAATGAGGATTAGTATTGTCTGATCTCTCAGGATCATCCAACCAGAAAGCTCGTTCGAGACATTCGATGAATTCCGCCGCTATTGTCTTGCTGAGCCTGTCAACTTTGACCGCCCAGATGCTACCTCCTGGAGACCACGTTCGGGAGTTGCGGGTCGTTGATCAGATTCGCTCGTACTCGGTTCATATCCCGCCTTCGTACAATTCCCGGAGACCGTCACCGGTCGTTCTGGTCTTTCACTCGGCGATGATGAACGGGGCCATGATGGCCCGCTTTTGCGGCCTGAGCGAGAAAGCAGATCGGAGCGGCTTCGTCGTCGTTTACGCCAACGGCACCGGCAGCACGCCGGTCTTCTTGTTCTGGGATGCCGGGGGCGTTCGGGGACGAGTCTCCGATGACGTCGGCTACACGGCCAAGCTGCTCGACGACCTATCCACGGTCGTAAACGTAGATCCCAAGAGGGTTTTCGCCACCGGCATGTCGAACGGAGCGATGATGTGCTACCGCCTCGCCGCCGAGCTCTCGAACCGGATTGCCGCCATTGCCCCGATTGCCGGGACCATGGCGATCCAGAACTGTCAGCCGGAACGACCCGTTTCGGTACTCCACTTCCACGGAACCAAGGATGGGTTGGTGCTCTTCGGCGGCCCCGATGAGCGAATCCCGAAGAACCTGAAGTTCCTCTCGGTCGACGAGACGGTCCGGGTCTGGGTGAAGGCGAACGGCTGCCCGGAAACGCCCGTGGTCGCCGATTTGCAGAATCTCGAGGACGACGGCACAAGGGTTCGGCGGAAGTGGTATGGTCCCGGCAAGGAAGGCTCGGAAGTGATCCTCTACACCATCGAGGGAGGCGGTCATACCTGGCCCGGCCGGGACCCTCGGTTAAGATTCCTGGGAAAGAGCACACGGGAGATCTCGGCCAACGACCTCATGTGGGAGTTTTTTCAGAAACATCCGATGAAGTGAAGCTCTTGGGAACTGGAAAAGGAATCACAATCGCGTGCTGATCGACAGGGGCCGGCTGCTTGAATCCCGAGCCGATCTTCATTCAGACGGCGGGGATCTCGCTCGAGCCCCTTGATACGAGCGGGCGCGGTGTTCCCATGGTGCTATCAAGAAGGGAGGGTCATTCATGGCGGAACGTCGAACTCTGCCGGTTCTGCCGCTACGGGGAACGGTCATCTTCCCCGGCATTACGGTGCCGATCGGAGTCGGGCGTCCGGGGACGCTGCGGGCGATCGAGACGGCGCTCAAGGGAGACCACCTGATCTTCACGGTGGCGCAGCGCGAGAACGTGGACGAGCCGGCCCCCGAACAGCTCTACACGATGGGGGTGATTGGCAGGATCGGCCAGGTGCAACGGGGACTGGGCGGCGTGCAGCTCCTACTCCAGGGAGAAGTTCGCGCCTCGGCCCTGCACTATCACAGCGTCGAGGATTCTCTGACGGTCGATACCCTGCCGATCGAGGAGATGAAGCCCATCAACGAGAACGATCCCGCCTTCGCCGCCCTGTACAGGGAAACCCGCGAGCGGGCCAGGGAACTGGGCGAGCGGAAGGGCCTGCCCGAGGAGATGCTGCACCAGATTCTTGATTCGGTCACCGACCCAGGCCGGTTCGCGGACCTGGTCGCCGGCTACGTTGAGCTGTCGGTCAGCGAGAAGCAGGCCCTGCTCGAAACCCTGGGCGTCGAGGAACGGCTGCGGCGGGTCTTGATCCATGTCCAGAGACAGATCGAGATGCTGGAGGCGCAGGCCGAGATCAAGTCTCAGGTCCAGGAAGAGCTGGGTGAGCGGCAGCGCGAGATGTTCCTCCGCGAGCAGATGAGGGCGATCCAGAAGGAACTGGGGGAGGACGATCAGAACCGCGAGATCAACCAGCTTCGCGAGCAGCTCAACAAGCTGGATCTTCCCAGGGAGGCACGCGTCGAAGTGGAGCGCGAGCTCGGCCGCCTGGAACGCGCCGGGCGGGAGTCCATGGAGGCCCAGGTCATCCGCACCTATCTCGAGTGGATCGCCGAGCTTCCCTGGAACACCCGCTCCGACGATCAGCTCGAGCTGAACCACGCCGCTCAGATCCTGGATGAAGACCACTACGGTCTGCAGGATGTCAAGGACCGGGTCCTCGAGTTCCTGGCCGTCCGGCAGCTTCGCGCCCGGCAACTGGCTGAGGAAGTCGAGAAGTGCGGCGAATGCCCGGCCGCCAGGCTCAAGACCGCCAGGGATACCGCGACCCCATCGCTGGCCAGCGCGCCGGAGGGGGACCGAGCGATCACCGATTCACGCGAGGTCAAGGCGCGGGCCATGGCCAGGGGCCCGATCCTCCTCTTCGTTGGCCCGCCGGGGGTGGGCAAGACCTCGATCGCCAAGTCCATCGCCCGCTCACTGGGGCGGAAATACGTCCGGGCATCGCTGGGCGGCATCCGCGACGAGGCCGACATCCGCGGCCATCGTCGCACCTACGTGGGCGCGATGCCCGGCCGGATCATCCAGGGCATGAAGCAGGCCGGCACCAAGAACCCCGTGTTCCTGCTTGACGAGGTCGACAAGCTGGGAGTCTCGTTCCAGGGCGATCCGGCCAGTGCGCTCCTGGAGGTTCTCGATCCGGCCCAGAACGACACGTTTACCGATCATTATCTCAACGTGCCTTTCGACCTGAGTGAGGTGCTTTTCATCGCCACGGCAAACTTTCTGCAGAACATCCCCGGACCGCTCCTGGACCGCATGGAAGTCGTCGAATTCGCCGGCTACACCGAGCGCGAAAAGGCCGAGATCGCCAAGAAGTACCTGATCCCTCGCCAGCTCGAGGAATCGGGGCTGGCCGACCGGCCAATCCAGTTTACCGATTCCGCGGTGGCGGCCATCGTCAGCCAGTACACCCGGGAAAGCGGCGTCCGCCAGCTCGAGCGGCAGATCGGTGCAGTGGCTAGAAAGGTAGCGCGAAAGCTGGCCGCCGGCGAGCCGATCGAACTGACGCTCGGGCCGGAGGCTGTGCGCGAGCTCCTGGGCCGGCCCAAGGTCTATCCCGAGCATGCCGGCGAGATCAACGAGGTCGGCGTGGCCACGGGCATGTACTATACCCCGGCCGGCGGCGACATCATGTTCGTCGAGGCTGCCGTGCGCCGGCTCCATGGCCCACCGCCCCAGGACGACGGCTTGACCATGGCCGGCGGGCTTGGCAACGTCGCCCTGATCCTGACCGGCCAGCTCGGCGATGTGATGAAGGAATCGGCCCGCGCAGCGCTGACCTACGCGGCCACTCACGCCCACGACCTGGGCATTCCTGACGATAAGCTCGGTTCGATCGAGGTCCACATTCACGTTCCCGCCGGCGCGATTCCCAAGGATGGGCCATCCGCGGGCGTGGCCATGGCGACCGCAATCGTCTCGGCCATGTCGGGCCAGGCCGTGCGCAGCGACATGGCCATGACCGGTGAGATCACCCTCAGGGGCCGCGTGCTGCCGATCGGCGGCCTCAAGGAAAAGGTCCTGGGGGCGCACCGTGCCGGCATCAAACACATCATCCTTCCCCAGCAGAACGAGGGCGATTTGGAAGACCTTCCTGCCGACGTTCGCGACGTCCTGGTCTTTCATGCCGTCTCGACGCTCGACGAGGTGTTCGAGCTGACACTGCTGCCCAAGGCGGTCGGAAGACCAGGAATTCTTGAGCCTGCAGGCTCATCGTGAACAAATTAGTACTACAGCGCTGGATCCGGGCTCACAAGCCTGAAGCGCAAGCAAAGGGCATTGAAAATGCATATCATTCAATGCACTTTGCTTGCGCTTCAGGCTTGTTGCAAGCTTTGGTCCTGATCACATTCTGGACCGACTTTACTTCTTGACTGGAACGAGCCGAATCTCGTCGATTCCGACGCGATAGCCCCGGGACTTCGGGTTCTTGTCCTGGACTGTGATCGTCAAGCGGTGTTTCCCCTTGCCGAGGGAGAGGGTCCCCAGCGAGAGCAGCCGCGCGGGGCGAACATCGCTGTAGTAGAAATCCATCAGCTTGCCATTCAACAAGGGGCGGGTATCCATGGCCAGACGGATCTGGGCGTAATCGGGCGCCATGGTGAACTTGGCCTTGACCTCGAACTTACCGGTGGTATCCACGGGGATCTCGAGCGTGAGCGATTCTCCCTTGTCCAGTGGTTGCCAGGCAAGCTGACGATCCTCGGACCACTTGCCCTTGTATTGATTCATGTTGGTCTGAGGTTCGGCCGTGCCCGCGGTGGCCTTGAGGACCTTGAGCGCGGCGCCTTCCAGCACCAGTGTGCCGTCGCTGCGGCGGTCTGTTCCGGTGTTGACCAGCCGGGTCAAGGCGAGTGGCTGGGCCGGCACATCCTGGCCGCCAGACCCCCGCAGACTGAACTTGTCGAACTTGGCCGTCAGCGGTTGCTTCGAGAGGTTGGAAGCCGAGATTCCGACCAGGATACTCGGGTTGAAATCCAGGGCCAGCTCCTTGAAGACGGTCAGGCGCCCGGGAGGCTCGGCGAACATGAACTGCATGGCGGTTCCCTTCCGGTGCGCCGCCAGGATCACGGGCTTCTCGGGGATTTCCTTGGAGTAGAAGTGGGTCACCTCGCGCCCATCCTTGTAGATCTCGACCAGGACGCGGTGAATCAACCCGATGCCGCCGTCGGAGCCCTTGCAACGTTCCAGCCGGATGAAGTTCTTCTCGTCCTGCCAGATCAGCAGGCCGGCTCCCTGAAACGTGATCGGGAATCGGCGCCCCGTGGGTGTGCTGATGGCCGTCCCGCCGGGATCGAACTCATTGGAGATCTCGACCATGGCGACAAATTCCCCATCGACCCGGACCAGCGCGCTCGGTGCATTGAAGAGCTTGAACTGCGGTGCGTTGACCATGGCCACACCCGCGGGTAGCTCGATCGTCGAGCCGCCAGGGTGATGCTTGATCTTGACACCCTCGGCAACGTTCACCTCACACGACCACTTGGGAACCGTGCGAGGCCGGTCCGGTTCCGTCGCCAGGCCGGCGATCATCCCCGGCTGTTTGGGGATATCGACCACGGTGGGCTTGCCGGCCAGTATCCGCCCCGTGGTTCGCGTGAGCACGAACTGCATCATCAGCTTGCGATCCTCGTCCGTGGCCACCGGCAAGCTCAACTGAGCCGTCGCGCTACCCGCGGACATCACCAGCGGCACATTCCTGGCGTTGACCAGGAGCGGCCACGATCCGCGATCATCAGGGGCGGCCGGGGCTGGGGTTCCGGACTGGCGGACGTAACGCAGGGTGACGCCGGTGAGGTTGCGGAGCGGATCGACCAGCCGGACTTCAAGCTTCACCGTCGCCGTGCCCGACTGGAGCCCCTGGAGCTCGGCCTTGTATCCGCCGATGTCACCGTCGAGGAACTGCGCGATCACGCTGGGAGGTACCGCGAAGCCGACCGCTTCGCCCCGGATCCGCGAGACGATGACGCCGACCAGCCGCCCCTTGGCATCGACGACCGGCCCGCCGCTATTTCCCTCGATGGCCGATCCGTTGAGCTGCACACGCGCCAGGCGGTTTGATTCGTCTTTGCGCAAGCTGCTGATCGACATCGGGTTAACGGTGATTGCCGGGTTGTCCTTGATGTTGCCGACCACGGCCTGAATCGACCGCCCTCGGGGGAAGCCAAGAGCGTAGACCGGCATTGTCAAGTAGAAGTCCGCCTCGGCGGTGGTCAGATTCGCCGGGATGGGACGGGGCGGCAGTTTCACTCCCCGGACTTCGAGCACAGCCAGATCGCGGACCTCTCGGCCGTCGTGAGCCAGAAGCTGCGCGGGTAACTCTTGTTGCTGGGGCGTGCCGCTGCGAAAGACCACCGAGATCTCGAACTTCGCTCCCTCGGGCAGTTCGCCTTCCTCGGGAACGACCACATGGCGATTGGTCATCACCAGCACCGTGTCGCCGGTTGCCTTGATGACAAAACCCGAGCCGCTACCCTCGCCGACATGCGGGACATTGAGCTTGACGAAGACCGTCGCGTCCTGGATCTGGTCCAGAACCTGCCTGTCGATCGCCTGCCCCCAGCCCCCCGGCGTGAAGGCCAGAATTACGCCAAGACTGATGATCGATTCACGCATGTCCTAGCTCCAGTCGTTCCCCAGGTGATCTCAAAAAAGTGAAATTGAGTTGTCTTCGAAACATAATCACTGAAATCGGTAAATGCAAGCGTCAAGTCCAGTTCTGCCTGAACCTTCCGTGCCGCGCCCGCTGCCGGGCACGAACCGGTTTTCTCTGGAATCCGGCCGGGTTGTGGGTTCTAATTCATGCTTTGAGACCCGATGGCGTCGGCGATCCACATGGTCCCCGACCTGGGATCTCTTTCCTTCCCTCTTGAATCGATGGCGATGTCATGAAGCTCGAGACCCTTTGCCTGCACGGTGGCACCCAGCCCGATCCCACGACTCTGTCACGCGGCGTGCCGGTTTACCGCACTAGCTCTTACGTCTTCAAGAACACCGAGCATGCGGCGAACCTTTTCGCTCTGAGGGAGCTGGGCAACATCTACACCCGGTTGATGAACCCGACGACCGACGTGCTGGAAAAGCGCGTGGCCCTGCTTGAAGGGGGCCCCGAGCTCGGCGGTTTGGGCGTGGCCTCCGGCACC
>JAFAHT010000030.1 GCA_019237095.1 Planctomycetaceae bacterium | reverse complement strand
GCGCGATCGCCGTTGCGATCGCCATGGGCTTTCGCTGGGCGGCCCGGAGCCGAAACCGCTTCCGACCATCGCAGCCAGGACGGGATCCGCACGTGGAGTGATTCTCCCTCGCAGCGTTAGGAGTGGCGGCCTCGGTGACGAAGCCGCCCAGCTCACTCGTTAGTACCCGACGTGATAGACCGCTTCGTACGCCTCCGGGACGATGACATCGGTGGCCGAGAAGCTGTACACGACGCTCGACCCCGGGCCGCCGTCGATGTAGTTCTGGCCGCCAAAAGCGAGGATGCAACTCGACCCCGCCCCACCGATCACTCGATTCTGGCCCGCGTATACGATCATAGTGTCGTACCCACTGCCGCCGTTCAGGGTGTTGGTTCCGTTGCCGAAGGACTCCAGGATCTCAATGCCCGAGCCGGCGTTGAGCACCTCCGTGCCGTTGCCGGTCGCAATCAGGTAATCCAGGCCCGACCCGCCGTTCAGGACGTTATTCCCAGATCCTCCATAGAGATACCCGGTCAGCGACGTCGCGTTGGTGAATGTGTTGTTACCGCTGCCGCCCTGGTAGAAGATCGAGGCGACCTGGGACAATGGAAATGCCACATCGTCACTGCCGCGCGAGTTCGAGACCCTGACCTGAACCGATCCATTCTGGATGCTCACCGACCCGGTGTCGCCAAGGTTCGTCCCGAGTATCTCGATCATCCCGTTCGAGAGGGCGATGGTCGCCCCGGAGCCGGTCAGCATCGACCTCCCTTCCAAGCGCTCAACGCAGGAGTGAAAATCACGGTAGCCACGAGCTGTCTCGCGGCGACCGCAATGACGATCAGTCCGGAGCAAAAACATTGTCTTCGTCTCCCCTGCCGCTTCCGGCCAGTGAATTCGCTCAACCGTCGGTGTCGCAACGGAGCTGCCTCGCCCCTCGGATGTACGTCCGCTCCCAAAGAATACCGGGGCGGCCGACCGACCTGTCCAGTCCAATACTAGAACACGACCGACGGAACGGCCCCATTTTCCGCAGCAAGTCGCTGTGGGCCTTGTCCACGCGAGAGATCCCGAAACCGAGTGAGGCTTCAGGAAACCGAGTGAGGCTTCAGGGCCAGTTTCGAGCAGGATATTTCCATCCGACTCTGGTCTTCCTGCTCTTTGGACTGACCGGGACGCTGGCGGAGACCGGACTCATGCCCCAGAAACTCGCTGAGATCGGCATGTGGGTCTTCGTCTACGGTCTGATGATCTACCTTCCCGCCTACAGCCGACCGGCCGACCGGGGCGCTCGCCCGCCTCGCTGGTGGCATTACCCTCTGGCGGTGATACTTCCGCTTCTCTTCATGGTCCTGCTGGTGCCGTTCGGATTGATCAAGCCTTATCTCCATCCTGATCCCAGCAGCATCCATTTCCCGCCAATTCAAACGGAGCCTTGATCAGATTTGCTCTGGGTCACATTGTCTTTGCGGGGGTTCAACTTATAATAGTAGCTTGCGTTGGCCCACCCCTTGCGTGGAGGGGTGGCTTTTCTTTTTCCCCTGGTTTTGACGGACAGAGGCCTGAAATCCCGCACCCGCGCCTCATCCGTCCAGTCCGCCTTGCCCTCGTGGGTCAAGGACGGAATCGAAACGAATCGAGAACATGGTAGATCGCAACTTGCTACGTGAGTTTGATGTCAGCGAAGACGAGCTGACAGCCGTCGTGACCGCGGAGGATGGCAGCAAGACTCTCGACCATTTCCTGGGCGAGGGACAGAGCTTCGAGATCGGCTCCATCGTCGGGGGCAAGATCGTGGAAGTGGTGGGTGACCAGGTCGTCGTCGATGTCGGCTACAAATCCGAGGGGCTGGTGCCCCTTGGCGAGTGGGAAGACGAACCGCATCCGCAGCCGGGCGAGGCCGTCGAGGTCTTGCTTGAGGGGATGGAAGACGATACCGGCGAGATCGTCCTCTCCCGTAAGAAGGCCCATCGGATGCGCGCCTGGGAGATGGTGATCTCCAAGTATCATGAAGGCGACGTCGTCAAGGGACGCGTCACTCGCAAGATCAAGGGCGGTCTGCTCGTCGATATCGGCGTGAACGTCTTCCTGCCGGCCAGCCAGGTCGACATCCGCCGGCCTTCCGATATTGCCGATTATATCGATCAGGACATCGAGTGCATGATCCTGAAGATTGACGAGAGCCGGCGCAATATCGTGGTCAGCCGCCGCAAGCTGATCGAGATCACCCGCGAACAGCAGAAGAAGCAACTCCTCGAGGAGATCGAGGTCGGCCAGATCCGCAAGGGCACGGTCAAGAACATCGCCGACTTCGGAGCATTCGTCGACCTGGGAGGGATCGACGGACTGCTGCATATTACCGACATGAGCTGGGGCCGTATCAACCATCCCAGCGACATGCTCAAGATCGACGACCAGATCGAGGTCATGGTCCTGCATGTCGACAAGGACCGTGAGAAGATCGCGCTGGGACTGAAGCAGAAGAGCGCCAGCCCGTGGGAAAACGTGGCCGACAAGTACCCCGTCGGCACCCGCGTGGTCGGCGAGGTGGTCAACGTCATGAGCTACGGGGCCTTTGTCAAGCTCGAGGAGGGCATCGAGGGCCTGGTTCACATCTCCGAGATGAGCTGGACCAAGCGGATCAACCACCCCAGCGAACTGGTCAACATCGGCGACAAGATCGAAGTCGTGGTCCTTGGCATCAACAAGGACAAGCAGGAAATCTCCCTGGGCATGAAGCAGACCCAGGTCAACCCCTGGGACCAGGTGGCCGGCAAGTACCCGCCGGGGACCATGGTCGAGGGCACGGTCCGCAACCTCACCAACTACGGTGCCTTCATCGAGATCGAGGAAGGCATCGACGGACTGTTGCACATCTCCGACATGAGCTGGACCCGCAAGATCGGCCATCCCAACGAGCTGCTCGAAAAGGGCCAGCGCATCAGTTGCCAGGTGCTCAACGTCGACCAAGACCGCAAGCGGATCGCCCTGGGGCTGAAGCAGCTCAAGGAAGACCCGTGGGAGACCGACATCCCCGGCCGGTATGAGCCCAGCGACGTGGTCAAGGGCAAGGTCACCAAGTTGACCAACTTCGGCGTCTTCGTCGAACTCGAACCGGGCCTCGAAGGCCTGCTTCATATCTCGGAACTGGCCGACCACAAGGTCGACAGCCCCGAGGAGGTCGTCAAGGTCGGCGACGAGATCGAAGTGAAGATTCTCCGGGTTGATCGCGGCGAGCGGAAAATCGGCCTGTCGCGCAAGAAGGCGCATTGGACCAAGCCTGGCGAGGAAGAAGGCGAATCCGAGGGCGCCGAGTCGGCCGATGCGAACCGAGAGACCAAAGAGCTCAAGGGCGGTCTCAGCGGTGGCGGGCCACTCTTCAGCATGGGCGGTACCCAAGCCTCCGACACGTCCGAAGACCAGCCCTCCTGAGTTCCACAAGCCACGGCTTGGACACAAACGGAATCCTGAATCGAACCGCCGTCTCGACGCAAGTCGAGACGGCGGTTTTTCTTTTTCAACGACCCGACGGAAAGGAGCGAGAACCCGCCCGTCAGAGCCAACTCCCACAATACTCACCGAATCAATCTCTTCAATCGACATGACAACTTCGCCCTTGCCTTGGACTTAGGGTTTACCAAATCGCTAGTCTTCGTATATTCCCAATACATCCTAGATTTCCAAGTCCCTCTTAAGTTGTCAAAGTGGGTGGTCCGATATCTCTGTAGTGTGGAAGCGTGAGCGGCAAAGGGGAATGTGAAGAGCTGAGGAAGGCGTCGAGGAGGGGGGAGTTTCTCTCCTCTTGCCGGAGTCGAGACATCTCTCCGGCCTGTCGGAGGCGCGCGATTGTTGGCCAGAGCCGACGAGGGAGCATCCAAAGGGGCAAGTCGGTGGGATGACCGAGACTTTGCCGGGAACGTCCGTGGTCACTGTGGAGTAACAAGGAGCGAAGGTGTTTGGGCGGTGGGCTGGTACCCCGACATCGTCGGGGACGACCCTGGTGCGCCGGTCTCGATTCAGCCCGAAGTCCTGCCGGTTTCGCTCCAGTTCTCCCCACGACCCTTGACTTGAGCGGACCCTGTTTTGACCGACACAACGAGGATCTTCATGGCCCGTATTCGCCGACACCGACGTGACCCGGTACAGAGCCCCCTGGAGACTTATCTCCGGGAGATCAACGAGATGGCTCTCTTGACCGCCGATGAGGAGAAAACTCTGGCTCATCGAATCGCCGAGGGCGATGATCAAGCCCGCGATCGGATGGTCCGCGCCAATCTTCGGCTGGTCGTCAATATCGCTCGAGGTTATGCAGGAAAGGGACTGGCCCTTCAAGATCTGATCGAGGAAGGGAACCTGGGCCTGCTGCGGGCCGTCGAAGGCTTTGATCCCGCGGTGGGAACGCGCTTCAGCACCTATGCCAGCTACTGGATCAAGCAGTCGATCAAGCGAGCCCTGGTCAACACCGCAAAGCCGATCCGGATCCCGGCTTACATGGTCGAGCTGCTCTTCAAGTGGCGGCGGATGTCGGCGGATCTGCAGGACTCGTTGGGCCGGCCGCCCAGCATCGAAGAAATCGCCAAGGCCCTGCAGCTTCCCAAAAAGAAGCTGGCCATCGTCAAGAAGGCGATCAAGGTCTATAACCTTGTCCCCCAGACCGACCAGCCCGAGAACGGCTGGAGCCTGGGCGAGATGCTCATGGACGAGCGGACGCGCACTCCCGATGTCGAGATGGTCGAGGCCGATAACCTTCGCCTGGTGATGCACCGGCTCGAGCAGATGGACAAACGCGAGGCAACCGTGCTTCGCATGCGGTTTGGCCTTAACGATGCGCCTCCGAAAACCCTCAAGGAGATTGGCGAGTCGCTCGGCCTGACCCGGGAACGCGTGCGCCAGATCGAGAACGAGGCACTGGGCAAGCTATCGGCGTCGCTGCGGGCCGACTAACACGTTCCCCTCCGCGACCTGAAACGCTTCCGCAATCGGCAAACCAATACCCCAGCGCCGGCGGTCAGCAGGATGACCAGAGGGGATGGCTCGGGAATCGGCGCGGGGAGATGGCCTTGCAGTGCCCGCAGGTTCGTGAGCGGCTTCTCGCCGGAAAAGCTCGAGGCGAAACTCCCCTGGAACGTGCTATTCGATTGGGGGATGACCCGGAAGTAGGCTTCCGGCCCGAATGCCTCTGCCAGCTTACCGCCAGTTATCTTTACGTTCAGGTCGAACACATTGGCGCCGCTCAATGATCTGCGGGTCTCGGTCTGCACACCGAAGGCCGTGGGCGTGCCTTCCAGCAGTAGTCCGCGATAGACTTGGTTGCCGATCACCACGCTCCCGTAAAGCTGGAACCGATTATCCGGGTTCTCGACGATCTGGCCCTTCTGGTTGAGCGTCAACTGGAGCGTCTGACTGAGTGTTCCGTCCTGATCGGGCGTCACGCTCATCATGTCGCTGCCCGTCGGACCCAGAGCGATGAGCTGGGGCGAGTTTGTCACCTGAAAGGTGCCCGTCTTCGAGGCCGGATCAAAGGTGTACGTCTGAGATCCCACGATGTCGCCCGCAATGTCAGGATAAGTGCGCGAGGTCTTGGGGCGGATCAAGTCGCCGCGAGCGGGCCACCAGACCCCTGTCACGATCAGGAAGACCATGACCGGGCCAAGCTTCACAATGACGCTTCGCATCCGCTGCATGGGAAGGCCCTTCTGGCCGTTCGCGTCGCGCTGGAGAGTGTTTCGTTCAGATCGTTGAGTCCAGCGTGTAGGTTGCGTTCCAGCCCATCGCGGGTGCTCAGTCAGCGACCGTCTTGGACATCCGTGGGGCTGATCAGTGGCGGCCGGGGCCATGAGTCGATCTCTGCCGGGGTCTCCCTGTGGCACGGGTCTGGCCGATCGGGGGCCGCGATTCAATCGGGCGGCCTCTTCGCCCGGCCGCGGAAGGTCCGCGGTGCGAGCGTCAGGGCCTGGTGTGGCTCATGGAGCGGAGGGGTCGTGACCGGGATAGGCTCAAGCAGGGTGCTGAAAACGAAGATGTGGCCCGGAGCAGCAACCGAATCATGCAACCGCCCGGAATCCTTTCCTGAATCTGATGCCGGAAGTCCTTTCCTCAGCGGTGGCTCGACAGCCCTGGGTGTGGTCGGCCCGATGCAGGATCGAAGCCACAGCCAGCCCGGGTTGGCAGGCGCTTGCTTTCCCAACTCGCGAATTAGACCTTCGATCGCCGTGCCTGTCAAGGCGGACTTGACGGAGCCGACACGACTTGATGATGCTTCAGCTTACGGACGGGTGCCTCCCCACATCGTGTGTGGGCCCGCCTCGTGCTGGATTGTTGTGCCCCCTACGGGGCGAAACAGCTCAAAACAGGGCGAAGCCCTGTCCGTTGATCTTCCCGGCCGAAATTAGGTGAGGTTGCTCATGGAATCCGCACACATTGCCCAGATCCTTGACGAAATGGGGACAATTCTGGAGATCCAGGGAGAAAACCCGTTTCGCTGCCGGGCTTATCACAACGCGGCGCAGGTGCTCTCGAGTCTGCCGGCCGACCTCTCCGAAATGATTGCCGACGGCACTCTGGCCGACGTGCCGGGAATCGGCGAGACCATGCACGCCAAGATCGTCCAGCTCGCGACGACCGGTCACTTGCCGGCCTATGACAAGCTGCGCAAGGCCATGCCTTCCGGAATCTTGGCCCTACTCAAGGTGCCTGGTCTCGGCCCCAAGAAAATCAAGGCCCTGCGCGACGCGCTCAAGATCGAGAGCCTTGCCGACCTGCGAGAGGCGGCCCAGTCGGGCGCGATCGCAAGGCAAAAGGGGTTCGGGGCCAAGACCGAGGCCAATATCCTCGAGGGACTTGCTTTCCTGGAAAAGAGCGGCGGGCGAATCCTGCTGAACGAGGCGCTGCTCCTGGTCACCCCCATCTTCGAGGCGGTCCGTCAGCATGCCCGGGTGATCCGGGCGGAGATCTGCGGCAGTTTGCGCCGGCGGACCGAGACGATCGGCGATCTCGACATCCTCTTCAGTGCTGAGGATCCGGCCCCGATCCTGAAAGATTTCGTGGGGCTGCCCCAGGTGGCGAAGGTACTGGCTCATGGCACGACCAAGGCGAGCGTCCTCTTGCCGGGGTTCAAGTCGGACCAGTACGTCCAATGCGATTTGCGGGGAGTGGAGGATCGCCAGTTTCCCTTCGCGCTGCACTACTTCACGGGATCGAAAGCGCACAACATCGCCATCCGCAGGCGGGCGCTGGCCCGGGGACTGAGTCTTAACGAGTATGCGCTGACCGGAAACGGCAGCGAGGTCGCTTGCCGCACTGAGGCCGATCTGTTCGAGGCGCTTGGACTGCCGGAGATCCCCGCCGAATTGCGCGAGGACGCGGGGGAGATCGAAGCCGCCGAGAAGGGAACCCTTCCCCACCTGGTCACGGTCCGGGACCTCACGGGAACCTTTCATTGCCATTCCGATTGGAGCGACGGTGAAGCGACGCTCGAGCAGATGGCCGACGGGGCCCGATCGGCCGGACTTGCGTACCTGGGCATCGCCGATCATTCCCGCTCGCTCCGCATGGCCGGCGGACTGACGATCGAGCAAGTGCGCGATCAGTGGACCCGGATCGATGCACTGAACGAGAAGTTCGGGCGTGGGTTCCGACTGTTCAAGGGGACCGAATGCGACATCCTGGCCGACGGTACGCTCGATTATCCCGACGAAGTCCTCGAAGGATTCGACTATGTGGTCGCCAGCGTTCACTCGCACTTCCGGATGTCCCGTGAGGAGATGACAGCGCGGATGATCCGGGCAGTGTCAAACCCTCGGGTCACCATGCTGGGGCATCCCACGGGACGATTGCTGCTGGTGCGTGACAGTTACGCGGTGGATCTTGACGCCGTGATCGAGGCGGCCGCGCGGGCCGGTACGATGATCGAAATCAACGCCAACCCCCACCGGCTCGACCTCGACGCGGTGCACTGCCGTCGGGCGCGCCAGAAAGGTGTGCGGATTGTCATCAATCCCGATGCTCATTCGGTCTCCGGATTGCAAGATCTGACTTACGGTGTCAGCGTGGCGCGCCGGGCCTGGCTGTCCCCGGCGGACCTCTTGAACACCGCTCCGCTAGAGAAGGTTGCACGGCAACTCCAGCAGGTGCGAACCCGGAGAGGGACAGCCAGGGCAGGCCGGGACCGTTGAGAACGCACGGATTCGTCCTTGTGAGGGTGCACGGATCGTCGCCAAGGCCGATCAACCCGCCAGATACGTGCACAACCCGGCTGGCGAATGATTGCTCGGGCTTGCTGGGTGCAGGGGCGTCCTTATAATAAACTATTGAGTGATCAGGGATGTTTGCTTGAATCTGCCCCGGAACGTGTTATCTCCGGTTCGTGTGCACCCAGTGGCGTGCTACCGGGCAGGAGGCGACGTGCCCGCGGGACGATTGATGCTTTCCGGCGAGCAGTACCAGGTCAACCTGGGCGCAGGCAGTCCCGGCTGCTTCCATACTTGATGGTCCGTTCATCCGCTCAACGATTGGTTCCTCACCATTCATCTCCATTCAGAGGATAACCACATGGCCCCAGCGCAACCGCTCGCCGAGAGACAGAACAAGTACTTCAGCATCGAGGAGGCCAACAGATCCCTGCCGCTAGTCAAGGCAATTGTTGCGGATATCGTTCGCCAGTCTCGCCTGGTCGACAACCTGCAGCAGCGGATCGCGCGTGTGGTCCGAGAGAGCCGTCGTCCCAGCGACGATCCCTACTCCGAGGAACTCGCTCAAACACAGAACGAGCTCGACGTCGAGGGGGAACGACTTCAGAGCTATGTCGACGAGCTCAAGAGCCTGGGAGTCGAACTCAAGAGCGACGAGATCGGCCTGTGCGACTTTCGCAGTCTCATGAACGGGCGAGAGGTCTATCTTTGCTGGCGGCTGGGTGAGCCCGCGGTGATGTTTTGGCATGAGCTTGACGCCGGGTTTTCGGGTCGTCAGAAGCTCAAGGTTCACGCTGACTCGAAGGTGGCTGATGAGCGGCGTTAAAGGCTCGAACCATGCCGCGTGTGGTGACGATCGATGGACCCGCTGGGGCAGGGAAAAGCTCGGTGGCCCGGCGCCTTGCGGGCAGGCTGGGCTGGCGATTTCTTGATACTGGCGCCATGTATCGCGTCGTCACGCTGGCGGCACTTCGGTCGGGGGCCGACCTGGCCAGCGACCACGACCTTGGTAAGCTGGTGGACGACCTGGACGTGAGCTGGCTCGCGGGCCAAGTGTTGCTCGGCAGGGAGGATGTCACGGCGGCCATCCGCGGCGTGGAGGTGACGGGGGCATCCAGGTTCGTGGCTGACAGCCCGAGCGTTCGCCGCCGGCTAGTGCAGTGGCAGCGAGCCTTCGCCGCCGGGGCAGATACCGTCACCGAGGGGCGTGACCAGGGAACCATCGTCTTTCCCGATGCCTTTCGCAAGTTCTTTTTGACCGCCACGGTGGAAGAACGGGCCCGGCGCAGGTTTGCCGACTTACAGGCATCCGGCCAGTCCCTCAGCTTCGAGTCGGTACTCGAGGACTTGCGCGTTCGTGACGCCCGCGACGTCGCCCGGCCCATCGCCCCCATGAAACCTGCCGAAGACGCCGTGCTGATTGACACCAGCGGCATGACCATCGACCAGGTGGTCGAGCAACTTGTCGGACGCATCACCACGACGGACCAATGAATGCGGAATTCGGAACGGGGAATGGGGAAGGAGAGATGGCGGATGACAAATGCCGGGTGGCGGGTAACGACTTGCCCTTCGAGGCGAGAAGCATCTCGCGCTTTTCTAACGCATTTTCCGGAGCCTCTTTTGCCGTGAGCGAACCAGTGGCTTCCCAGACCTCGCCGGCACCTGCCAGCGAGGGCGAACATGCGCCCCGTCGGCCTCGAAGTGACGGCGCCGGCACCGGCGCCGATCGCCGGTGGGGCGAACTGCTCTGGTACCGGCTCGTGCAGTACATGTTTGCAACCCTGTTCGCGGCGCTAGGGGGCTGGCGTGCCTCGGGCGGGCACAACATGCCAGCAACCGGGGCCGTCCTCTTGGTCGCCAACCATCTCAGCTTCCTCGATGTCTTTCTCCTGGCAATTCCGTTGCGGCGGCCGCTCAATTTTGTAGCCCGGTCTAGCCTGTTCTTTCCGGTCCTTGGGTTCTTGATTCGCTCGGTGGGAGGGTTCCCCATCCAGCGCGAGGGGATGGGTGCATCAGGAATGAAGGAAACCCTGCGCCGGTTGCGCCGTGGAGGGATCGTCACGCTCTTCCCCGAGGGAACACGCAGCCGCGATGGCAAGCTCGCTCCACTCAAGTCGGGCATCGCCGTCCTGGTATCACGGGCCGGTGTGCCGGTGGTTCCGGCGGGAATCGCCGGGACTTTTGAAGCCTGGCCCAGGTCGCGATTGCTACCGGTCCCCAGGCCAGTCCGCATCCATTTTGGCCCGCCAATCTGTCCCGAAGAGATCGCCGGGATGGAGTCACAAGCCGTCACCGCCTTGATCCGCGACCGGTTGCAAGACTGCGTCAGAGTCGCCCAGGAAGGACTGGCTCGCGACCTGAACCACTGAACTCTCAGGATCGCGAGCACCCACCGACTGACGCTCACCTGACGATAGCCCAGTATTCCTTGTCGGGATGTAGCTGGCAAGACTCATAGTTATGTAACTTCGTCCGTCCGGAGCATCACGATGGCATTGATCGACGCATGGGTCGCCACCGCGGCCAAGCACAAACTCGTTCGGCAGCAACTTGACCTCGGGCCGCTTTGGACCGAAGACGTGGAGGTGGAGGTCGAGAATTGCGGCTTGTGTCATTCCGATCTTTCGGTCCTGAACAATGACTGGGGCTTTTCGCAGTACCCGGCGGTGCTGGGGCACGAAGTCATCGGCCGGGTGGTCGCGGTCGGATCGGCGGCCAAGGGCCTTGAAGTCGGCCAACGTGTGGGCATCGGCTGGACGGCCGGCAGTTGCATGTACTGCAAGCAGTGCATGTCGGGAAATCAACACGTGTGCCCGCAGGCGCAACCGACGATCGTCGGCCACCGCGGCGGGTTCGCCAGCCACGTCCGCTCGCATTGGGCCTGGGCGCTGCCGCTGCCGGAGCAAATCAACTTCGCTGAGGCCGGCCCGCTACTGTGCGGCGGCATCACCGTCTTCAATCCACTGGCGATGTACGCCAAACCGACCAGCCGCATCGGCATCGTTGGCATCGGCGGTCTGGGCCACATGGGCGTAAAGTTCGCCGCGGCTTATGGCTGCGACGTGACGGCCCTCACCTCCAGCGAAAGTAAGTTTGACGAGGCCCGCGGCTTCGGCGCGAACCACGTCGTTTCAAGCCGCGATTCGGCGACAATCAGGAAACTGGCAAGCACGTTCGATCTGCTGATCGTGACGGTGAACGTAACGCTCGATTGGGAGGCGATGATCGCCTCGCTCGCCCCGAACGGCCGGCTGCACGTCGTCGGCGCGGTGCTGGAGCCGATTCCGGTCGTGGCCTCCCCGATGATCGTTGGCCAAAAAAGCGTCTCCGGCTCGCCGACGGGTTCGCCTGTGGCTATCGAAACGATGCTCGATTTTGCGGCACGGCACAACATCACACCGCAGAACGAACACATGCCGATGAGCCGGATCAACGAAGCGTTCGAGCGGCTGGAGGCGGGCAAGGCACGATATCGCATCGTACTCGACGCCGACTTTTAGGATCAATTCAGGCATCTTGACGTGGCCCAGACTGCCCGACATCCTTCGGTTCCGAAGATGGAGCCCTGGATCGACGAGCTGCGGCAATACGCCGAAGCTGGGGGCTCGCTGCTCCGCGATCTTCGCGCCTCAGGCTTTCGATCTTCGCGCCTCAGGCTTTCAGGTGATGCTCTCGCTGGAGCTGTCCAACCGGCAGTATTGGAAAGAAGATCCGCTAACGGTCGCCAGAACGGGCTTGCAGAAGATGAAAGCGCTGGTGGGGGCCAGCGAGCAAGAGTCCTCATGAGCCCAAATGGATCCCGGGAATTCCTTGTCACCGTGTTTGCACCGATCCTGGCCCAAGCTCGAGATTTGATCAACCGTGCCCTGACACCTGGCGATACGGCCGTTGATGCCACGGTCGGCAATGGGCACGACACGCTGTTCCTGGCTGAGTGCGTCGGCCCGACGGGACGCGTTGTCGGCTTTGACATCCAGCCATCCGCCCTCACCGAGACGACCAGACGGCTTCGTGATGCCGGACTCGAGGAAAGAGTCAAGCTGCTTCTTCGCGGGCACGAGGAGATGACCGCCTGGTTCGCCGAGTCTGCGTCGCTGCCCCGCCCGAAGGCCGCGATGTTCAACCTCGGTTACCAACCTGGTGGAGACAAGTCGGTGATCACCCGTCCGGTGACAACCCTGATCGCGCTGGCGTCCGCCCTGGAACTGGTCGTTCCAGGAGGAATCATCACCGTGGTGGTCTATCCCGGACACGAGGGCGGCCGGGTTGAAACCGAGGCCGTCCTCTCCTGGGCCCGGGCCGTGCCGGCTCACCGCGCCTTGGTCGCGTGCCATCAAGTCCTGAACACCAGGAAATTGGGACCCTTATTGTTGGCCATCGCCAAAGGAAGCTAGACTGCTCCTTCCCCCAAGGCAGAGTCAGAAGACGGAACCTCCTGGACTGGCTAAGGGCCGGGGAAGAGGACTAGAACCGCGCGATCAGCCTGGCAAAGTCGGGCTGAGATCGGAGCGTCTTCAGATCGGGGTCTGCCGTGGCGATCCGGGTGGAAAAGCCTGCCTTGAACGCGAGCTCGAGAAGCTGAATCGACCGCTCCAGCGGGCGCGGGTCGCGCGCGGTTTCGGCGTAGACGGCCAGTGCGCAGGCGGCGTTGTACAGGCGCTGGGCGGTTGGTGCCTTGACCAGGAAATCGACGTCGTCGAGCATCGAACGATCACCCAGCCGGGCCCGCACCAGGGCACGAAGCTGGACGGCATCGACCAGGTGCGGGTCAGACTCGAGGGCCGCATCAAGGTTCTTGAGGGCGCCCGGTGGGTCGCTCGTCCGGGTCAGCCGCGCCATCCCATAGTGGGCCAACGCGTTGCGCGGATCCGTGTTGAGCGCATCGGTGAAATCCTGGCGTGCGCCGGAGGGATCGCGATCGAGCCGGGTCATGCCCCGAGCAACGTGCGCGACGACGTTGTCCGGGTGGCTGGTCAAGAGGTCGCGGAACATCGCCTCGGCCTCGTCCCGGCGGCCCAGCCGGGCCAGGGTCTCACCGAGCGCGGAGAGGACCCCGGGCTCGCGGCGGCCCGCGGCCACGGCCGTCCGCAGATCGGCCAGCGCTTCCTCGGTCCGGTCCAGTTCCAGCTCCACGAGCGCGCGGTCAACCCGCGCCTCGACGAGATCGGGATCGAGCTCGAGCGCCCGATCATACGACACCTTGGCATCCAGCAGCCGGCCGGCCCGGGCAAGGGCCAGGGCCCGATTGAAATGGCTCCATGCATACTCGGGGCCGCACGCGACGCACGCGCTGAAATCGCCGGCGGCTTCCAGGTAGCGGCCCTGCTCGAAGTGGCAAAGTCCCATGGCGAACCAGGCCCAGAGCGAGGTCGCGTCCTGCGCGATCGCCGCCCGCAGGGCTACCTCCGCCCCCGCGGTATCACCACTGGCCAGAAGCGAGGTGCCGAGCATGGTCAGGTCGCGGCTCTGGGTTGGAGCGATCTGGGCGGCGCGGACGCGATCGCCGGCGGCCAGATCGGCATCCCCGAGCGCGGCATGGTAGCGGGCTCGCTCGGCGAACAGCACCGATGGGAGCGCGGTGTCAAGCCGCTCGGCCAGATCGAGGTACGAAATCGCCCGTATCAAAGCTCCGCGCCGGTCGTCCTCCGAACCGCCATGACTCGCGACGATCACACCGGCACGAGCCTCCAGTATGAGCAGCTCGACAATCTGCCGCCGCAGCCGCCGGGCCTCCTCGGGCTTGAGGCGCAGCAGCCACTGTGCGGGCAGTTTCTGGCCGGCGTCTCGCGCCCGCCGTCCCCCAGCGCGGCTGGCTGTGGTCTCATCCGCAATACCAACCTGACCGAGAAGCTTCCGCGCCGTCCGCGTACCTTTCTTCAGGAATTCATCATTGCGGCCCGCCACGTTGAGCAGGAACTGGCTGTCGATGAAGCCGCGATCGAACGCTTGCAGCTTCATCCGCGCAGCCAGATCGAGCATGCCATCGTAGACCAGCATGATGGAGATGGTCATCAGTCCCAGCAGCACCAAAGCGACCAGGGCGATGGTGGTGGAACCACAGAGGCCGGGATGCCGCCGGGCCCATTTTCCCAGGCGCTCGCGCAGGCTGGGTTCCGGGCAGTGCTTCATCGGCAGGTCTTCCAGAAATCGCCGCAGATCCTCGGCCAGGTCGCGTGCGTTCTGGTAGCGGCGGTCCGGGTCGGGATCGAGGCACTGGGAGACCAGAGCGTCCAGGCTCCAGGGCACCTCGGGACAGCAGCCACGCAGCGAGGGAGCAGACCGGCGGCGGCGATCCTCGATCATGCAGCGGACGGTCGCCGCCGGCGTGAGGCCGGGAGGAGGTTCGGGGAACGGATGGTTCCCACTGATCATCTCGAAAAGGATCAGGCCAAGCGCATAGAGGTCCGATCGCTCCTCGACGGCCTCGGGGCTCGTCGCTCCTTCGGGATCGAGGGCATCGAGATGTTCGGGGGCCATGTAAGGCAAAGTACCACCGAACAGGGCCCGGTGGACAACCGGCTCGCCCGATTGATCGCCGGGACCGGCCTTGGTCGCGGAATCGGTCGGGGCAGCCAGATTGAAGTCGAGCAGCATGGGCGTGCCGTCGCCCGCGATCAGAATGTTGGCCGGTTTCAGGTCCCGGTGCAGCAGCCCCCGTGAATGTGCATGGTCGAGCCCCTCAGCCAGCCTGGCAACGATCCAGACCGCGGCCTGGATGTTGCTGGCCCTGCGCAGAAACTGGCGCGAGGGCTGACCATCGTCCTGGTCTTCGGTGCACGAGCAGGCCTCGTCACGAGGGCTGACCAGCCGGGTCACGAGCGAACGCAGACGTCCGGTCCTCGCCGTCCCCACTTGCGCTCGCACGGCCGATTCCGCGGGCACTATCCCGACCGGCTCTGAAACGCTTGGGCTGGTCGAGGCCGGCAGTGATCGCAACCGCGACCGCGACCGCTGGACCCGTCCCAGCCCCAGCGAGGCGTCTTGCCCCGCCACAGCCGGTAGGCGCTGGCTGAACTGGTCGAGCGCTTGCATCAGACTTCGCCCCGTGGCCTGAGCATGAGTTAACCCCCATGCTTCCTGGAGCAGTTGAGCCAGGTTGGCCCCGCCGAAAAATGGCATGCATAAGAGCCGCAGACCGGTTGCCGGCTCATCCTGAACCGAATGGACCGGAACGATGTGGGCGTGCTGGAGACGGGCGAGGAGCCTGGGTTCGTCTCCCTCAGCGCGGGAAACTTTCAAGGCCACCAGGCGACGCCCCAGGTTCATCTCCTCCGCCAGGAAGACTCGCGCAAACGCCCCCCGGCCAAGCTCGACCACCAGCCGAAAGCCGCCCAGCTCGTCGCCAAGGCGCGGCCAGGTCGGGCGGGTTACCGCACCGTCTTTCCCGCTCCGGCCGTTGCCGCCGGCGCTCGAAGAATCGGCCAGCTCTTCCCCGGCGCCAGCGATCCTGTGCCCGCCGGCTCGCAGACTCGAGCCGGGACCAACCGGTCGAGGAGACATCGGCGCGAACGCCTGATACAGCAAGGTCGGGCCGACGGGAAAGGAGTCCTCCGCCCCGAGCTCCTCCGGCGAGGCCGGCTCGTTGTCGAGCCCGAACTCACGCGGCATCGCAGCCGCGGGATGGGACGATGAACGATAAGACGGGTCCTCCTCGCTCCCCAGGTTCCAGTCTTCCATGAGCTCTCGGGCGGAATCTTGGCGCGAGTCATCAGCATTCCGCATTGAACACATCTCTGCTCCTGATCTGCACATTTCCGATCAGACTGCCCGGCCGGAGGGCCCGGATCGAGCCGTCCCGCGATGAGCCGGAGCCTCCCACTGCCTGGCAACGATTCCCACATTTCCACGGGAGCTGCCAGCCCGGCGGGAGCAGGCCGGCTAACATTCTATAGTTCTTGCACAGCACCCTGTCCATGAAGGCTTGAGTCACGAGCTCACGAGACCAAAGGTCAGCCCTCGGCCGGTTTGCCAGAGCACACTTCGGATCGTGTACTAGATTTCAAGAGAAGGGGTCCGTTGCCGGATCCACACGACGCAAGCCAGGAACGGAAAAAAACACCGTCTGTCCGCGTGCCGATCTCCGGGTGGTCGGCGTCGAGCTGCGCGCCGGCCGAGCCGGGGTGCAGCTCCAGGCTTGCCGGCGATCCGGACGGAAAAGGTTCAGTTCATGATCAGCAGCAGGATCAGCCACACCGACACGAATGGTCTCCGGAGCCAGAGAAACGCCAACGCAGGTCGTGGGGTGGCCGGCGACGAAATTCGACTGATTGGAGAGACCCTGGCTCACGAGTTCTCGGCGCCGGTGGGTATCTTTGATCCCGACCAGCAAGCCTGGAGAGTGATCCTCGGGGCCGCGGAGGCACAGTTTCCCGGCGTGGACAGCCGGCTCCAGGAAGTGGCAAGTTCCAGCGGATTGCGTCTGGGTCGGGTTGCGGTCTGGCGCCGCGATGAAGATCTCGAGCGGTCCTGGCTGGTGCTTCCCTTGCCTTCCGCCGAAGCAGCCGATCTGGTGGCTTTCGTGGGTTTCCTGGCGCCGACCCAGCCCCGCGAAACGGTGCCGCGACCGAACGAACGGGCTGCGCCGGAGCCGAGGGATCTCGGCACCTGGGGACCAGCGTGCCCCGAGCCGGCCTTGCGCGCCTGGGGCCAGCAATTTGTGAACCGGGTGCAGAGCAACCGTGAAACCCGTGTTTACCCGGTGCAACCGACGGCCGACGACGATGAAGAGGGCGAGCACGTGGTGATCGGCCGCCTGATCCGCCGGATGCGCATTTCCGATACGCCGACGCGGTTCCAGTCGCTTGCAGTCAACGTTCTGAGAACATCGCTGGGCATGGCCGCCGTGGCCTGGGTCCCCAACGATTCCCATGAGCCTGTCATGGTGAGCGGGGAGATCGAGGGATTTCGTTCCTCATCTTATCGCTACTTTGTGCCTCTGATCCCGCGTGAAACGGCTTACGTGGTCAACGACTTGAATCAAACGCCCGCGGGCATGCCCACGCCGCCCTTGTACCGCTTCGCCTGCGTGCCGGCCGGGACGGCGGGATGGCTCGTCGCCGTCAAACCGCTGCAAGATCGCTTGATCGGAACCCGCGAGATTGAGCGTATGCAGTACGTTGCATCGCTCATCGCAACCCAGTCCAGCAATGCCCGGACTTACATTGAGCTCAAGGAGCTGCTCTTTGGAATCATCCGAGCCCTGACGGCGGCCATCGATGCCAAAGATCCCAACACCTCCGGACATTCCGAGCGCGTGGCGCGCATCGCGGTCCGCCTGGCGGAAGAGCTGGCGATGCCGCCCCCGAAGCGCAGCGACCTCTACCTTGCGGGACTGCTGCACGACGTCGGCAAGATCGGCATCGACGACCAGATCCTCAAGAAGCGCGGGCCGCTGACCCCCGACGAGCATCGCATGATTCAGGCTCATGTCGAGATCGGCGTCACCATTCTCAAGGATTTGAAGAAGCTCAGCCACATCCTTCCCGGTGTCCGCCACCACCACGAGAGTCTGGATGGATCGGGATATCCCGACCGCCTCTCCGGCGAGCAGATTCCGCTCGAAGCACGCATTATCGCAGTGGCCGACTCGTTTGATGCCATGTCCAGCGACCGCCATTACCGCAAGCGGCTCACGCCCATGCAGATCGATGACGTCTTCCACAAGGGCCGGGGCCAGCAGTGGGACTGCAGCATCGTCGACGCTCTCTTCGCTTGCAGAGGAGATCTGGAAGCCATACGCCAGAAAGGTCTGGGCGAAAGCCTCATCGGCGCTGTCAACGTCACGCTGGGTCGGACCTGATCGCAACGGAACCGCTCGCGGATCCATCGGACCTCGTCACGCGGGACTCGTTCCTCTACAATAGGGAAGGCGAAAAACGCGGACTTTCCTCTGCCGAGGTCCTGTTCATGAGAAGCCCTTTTCCCGGCATGGATCCGTACCTGGAAGACCAGGGCCGCTGGCCGGATTTTCACAGCCGCGTGATCACCTACGGCTGCGATGTCGTCAGTCAGGCACTTCCTGATGACTACGTCGCTCAGATGGGCGAGGAAGTGAGAGTTGTGACCTGGCAGGAAGGCCATGATCGGTCCATGCGACCCGACGTGGCGATTGTCCGTCACGGCGGATCCGGCGGCTCGGAACAACCGGCTGGCGGTGGCATGGTGGCCACGCTCGAGCCGATCGCGATCCCCTTCGCTGCGGCGATTGATGAGGTTCGTGATACCTGGATCGAGATCCGCCGGCTGCCGGATGAGCGCCTGGTCACGGCGATCGAAGTGCTCTCACCGACGAACAAGGGATCGAGCGGATTGACCGAGTACCTGGACAAGCGCCATCGTCTGCGTACACAAGGGGTCAACCTGGTCGAGATCGATCTTCTGATCGCGGGCCGCCGGCTGCCCATGGCAAAACCGCTCCCGCCCGGCGACTTTTTCACCATCATCTCCCGCGCCAGCAAGAGCGAGCTCGGCGACGTCTACGCCTGGTCGATCCAACGACCCTTGCCGACGATTCCCATTCCACTGGAAGACCCCGATCCCGACGTCTTCCTCGACCTGGCCGAGGTCTTCGCCCTGGCCTACCAGCGTGGCCGCTATGCGCGCCTGATCCACTACGACCGGCCGCTCGATCTCCCCCTCCACCCTCAGGACAAAGAGTGGGCCGAGAAGATTGCGCGCGGGAAAGTCCCGAGCTGATTTCGAGCGCGAACGACCACTCATCCGGGAACGGTCGTCGTAATCCGAGCCGTCCCCCGGGGCGATGCTCTTCTCGACCAGCGGGGTGATGCCGGCCAGGTCGATGCCAGCAATCCCATTCAGGTTGCGGCGGGTGAGGTAGAGCTGCATCAGGTCGACGGGATAGACCGTGACATCCGCCTTGGCGATATTGCGATACTCGAGCTCGATGCCCGGCTTGGCCAGCAGATCCTGACCACCGGCGGGGTTCGCGACAGGCGGCCGGCGTCGAAATGCGCCTTGCCGCGAGCATACAGCTCGTCGGGCGACTGGCGATACGAATCGGTGTTCTTTTCTCCCGGGGTCAGAACCTTGAACCTTGAACTCGCCGGGCTGGCCCAGGTGGAAGCGCGAGAAGATCCTCCCGATTTAAGGAGTCTGGACGGTTTTCAATGAATCTGGACCGACCACAAAAAGCGCAAGCACGACGTCAGGAGGGAGGTCCCGCTCTACTGCTGGAATCGAAACAGGCATTTCAGCCCCGACGATTTGGACGCTCGCACGGAGGTCTTGGTTCCCCGGCACCGAGCTGACCAGTCCGAGTATCCGCTGCGGCTGTCCAAGAAAATAACGTAGACAAGGCTTTTTTCTTAGAGCTTTTCCTTGAGCGGGTTGTTATTCTTACGGCAATCTTGAGGATACGGGGTGATGAGCCGTGAGTCGCACCTGTCGGTTCGATCACGATGACTGGCCAATACATCATGGAGTGTTAGTCTTCGCCACTAACTTTCATGGAGATAACGTCTCTCGGTCTGCTTTTGAACGGCACCAGGGATTTGGAGACCGAAGGTGGCAGGACCAGCTCAAGGGCCACGGGCTCCGGGACCGAGAGGGCCTCGGCGACGACGGATTCCTGGTCGATTGCCAGGGTCGCGCCGGCTGCAACGGCCGGGTGTGGAAGCACTGGAAAGCCGGGTGCTGCTCTCGGCGAGCCAGCCGACGACGCCTATCAAGTTGCCCGCTGTCATCGTCCCGATGGCGCCTCACCAGCTTGTCGCTGCCCAGACTGATCCAGCGGTCAAGGCCGTCAGTCTTCGCCCTCAGAATGGCACGGCGGGCCAGGTGAATGTTGTGCAGTCCGCGGTCCAAGGCGGGACCGGAGCCGTGGCTGCGACACAAACAGTCGTCAACGTTGTGCCGCCCGCGGGCCAGGGCGAGACCGGATCCGTGGCTGCGACACAAACAGTCGTCAACATCGTGCCGCCCGCGGGCCAGGGCGAGACCGGATCCGTGGCTGCGACACAAACAGTCGTCAACATCGTGCCGCCCGCG
>JAFAHT010000498.1 GCA_019237095.1 Planctomycetaceae bacterium | reverse complement strand
CGCCGTGCCCAGCTTGACCGTCGAGAATTACGTGAAGACGATCGCTCTGATCGCCGCCCGGAGCCCGACCGGTGCCCCGGTTGGGACCGGAGAACTCGCGCATGCGCTGCGGGTCTCGCCGGGAACGGTTACAGGCATGCTCAAGACACTCTCCGAGGCCAACCTGGCAACCTACACCCCGTACGAGGGAGCACGGCTCACCGGCGCGGGCCGGCGACTTGCCCTGAAGGTCATTCGCCGCCACCGCCTTCTGGAGCTCTTCCTGGCTCGGACGCTCGAGATGTCGTGGGACGAGGTGCACGAGGAGGCCGAGAACATGGAGCATGCGGCCTCGGAGCGGTTGATCGACCGGATCGAGGCCTTTCTCGGCTTTCCCACAGTCGATCCGCACGGAGACCCGATTCCGCGCGCGGACGGGTCCCTTACTGAGCCCGAGGGTTTACCGCTCTCTCAATGTCCAGGTGGGCAGCGGTTCCGGGTCGTCCGCGTCATGGATCAAGACCCGGCCTTTCTCCGTTACCTTTCGGAGTGTGGACTGGAGCTACACGCTGGGGGAGAGGTCCTGGAGAACCGCCCGGAGTCTGGCGCGGTGGTCTGCCTGCTGGGTGAGCGGAGCGTCGCGCTGGGCCTTTCGGCCGCGGCCAAGGTGCTTGTGCAGAGCCTGCCGGAGTGACCGGCTGATTGGTTCATGACCGAATCGTGTCAGCGGCCGGGTCGGGCTCGCGATCGACCCGGAAATGCGCCAGGTCAAGCTGAGGCTTCCGGCCCAGGACGAGGGCGGCGACCAGCTCGGCAGTCGCCGGCGAGAGCTGCAAGCCCGCGCGCTTATGCCCGGTGGCGACGATGAGGTTGCGAAAGCCGGGCGCCACCCCGATGTACGGCTTGGTGTCGATGCTGCCAGGCCGCAGCCCCGCCCAGACCGCCTCGACCGTGGCCTGGCCGAGTGTCGGGCAGAGCCCAATCGCCTCGCTGAGCAGGTCGCGGACAGCCGCCGCCGTGGGACGCGTGTCAAAGCCCGCGTTCTCCTCGGTCGCACCGATCAGGATGTGGCCATCCCCGCGCGGGACAAGGTAGTTCTTGCCGTGTTCGACGATCCGCATGAGCAGCGGTCGATCATGCCGCAGCAGCACGATCTGGCCTTTCAAGGGCGGGGTGGGGGCGTGTACGCCGATATCTCCGAGCAGCCCACCCGACCAGGGCCCGGCGGCCATGATCACCCACCCGCAGGAAAAAACTTCCGCGCTCGTTCGAACCGCGGTGATGCGGTCGCCGCGCGTTTCCAGGCGATCGACGGCGAGCCAGGGCTTGAGCCGGACACCGCTCTTGGCCGCGGCCGCCGACAGGGCGCGCAGGTGCCAGGGATTTCGAACCTGGGCACGGTCGGGCAGAAAGTAGACCAGCCGCAGCTCCGGGTTCAGGGCAGGCTCGACCTGAAGGCAATCGCTGGCAGCCAGCCGCTCATGGACAATGCCCTCGACACGCCACCGGCCGGCTGTGGTTTGGAGCTCATGCTCCTCGGCAACCGTCCAGGCGACATCGACCCCGCCGCTACGGCGATAGCCATTGTCAATGCCCGTCTCCTCGCGCAGCGCGGCGGACCAACGTGGGAACAGCTCGGCGCTCCAGGACCGCAGCTCCACGGTGGGAGGAAGTGAACCCGAACGGTTCTCACTCGTGGGCGCAATCAGGCCGGCGCCGGCCCACGAGGCCTCGCGGCCGAGCTCGCGGCGATCCAGGACCGTGCTCGTGATCCCATCGCGCGCGAGTGCGTAGGCGATCGAGAGGCCGATCACACCCCCGCCCACGATGACCACGTCTTGCGTCTCGGACATCCGATCTCGTCCCGCTGAAAAGTTTCAATCCGCCCCCGGCGATGAGACCGGGGGAAACAACAACAGCACGAGCGGTGGCGTTTCAATCCGCCCCCGACGATGAGGCCGGGGGCTCCGCGGGAGCCGGGCCCCGCGGTGTTTGTCCCCGCGCCGAACGCCTCCATGTCGCCTCGGCAATTCGATCAACGCCCCGACCCTCGCTCACGAGGATCAGGTCCCGTCCATCCCAGGTGATCCCTTCGATCGGCAAGGAATCATAGCGCACCTCGGCAAGCAAGTTCCAGCCAGGGTCCCCGTCACGCCGATAGACCCTCGTCACGGCCGACGAGCAGACCGCCAGGAGCTGTCCGTCGTCCGAGAGGCTGGCGCCGGTCGCCGGTTCGACGAATCCTGGTAAGGCCCCGATGCGCCGAGGCGATGCGGGGCGGAGCAGGGGGGCCGGCGGGTTCAGCGGAATTGCGAACAGCTCGGCCTCGCGGCCGTCAAACCGCTTGGCGACTAGGACTGCGGAACCTGTGCTCGCCTCGAAAACCAGGCCCTCGGCGTCAAAGCGGTTCGCCCGGGAAAAGCCATAAAACGCCGAGATCGAGGGCCGCAGAGGCTGGCTGGCCGGCTTCCCTGGATCCGGTTCGTCGATGCGGTAAACGGCCCGAACTGGCAGCAAGCCCCCGTTGTTGCCGATGTCTCCCACGTAAAGGTGGCCCTGATCATCGGCCGCGATGTCCTCCCAATCGATGTTCGGAACGCCTAGGCGAAACTCCCGGACGATCGTGCCGTCCCTGCGGATCGCGAAGAGCACGGGAGGGTTTCCCGAGTCGTTATGGACCCAGAAGATCCCGGGGTGCCGCCGGCTCTTGGCGATTCCCGAAGCTTCTGGAAGCGCGCGCGCGTCGAACCTTCCCAGGTGCTCGAGCGGGGAGGGAAAAGCGGCGAGCAGCACGATCGTTGCCACGACGGCGGGGGGTATACACATGGGCCGAGGACTCTCCTGCAAGAGCTCTAATCCACGATCGTAACAAATCTGCCTCACACTTGACCACTTCACTGCTGCCGTGCCTCATCGTTCGCACTTGGGACAGTGCGCCGCACACCCGGCTTGCGAAATGGCAACCAAGGCGTCAAACTTGGTTCCAATCGACTGCGTCTGAGAGCAGATGCAGCCATCCAAGCCACAACAACGACTCTTCGGAAAGAAATACAAAGCGCCATGGAAATGCCGCAGGTTCGGCCCGGTGCCGTCAAGAGCCCGGAGACCAAGCTTCGGGTTGTCGCCTTCTTCCACAACGCGGCCGAGGGAAACCTCGCCATCCAGATTCTGACCTCGCTGGGAACGCCTAACGACCGGCTCGGCGTCACGCCGCCAGACCAGATCGAGGGCGGTCAGGGGATGATCCTTTCCATCGGTTGCCAGGATGAGAGGGCACTCGCCAAGGCCGAGGATGTCTGCCGTAAGCTCGGTGGCCAGCTCCATCGCCAGCGAGTTTGAGAGTCGGAATGGCTGGCGGCCAGTTGTTCGTGGTCCGCGGCCCGCGACAGACGGCGTTCTTGGGGATTGATCTAATCTGCCAGTACGTTGTGACATGCGCGGTTCGGAAAGGAAACGCGCGTATAATGAAGTGCTCGATCCTTCGCGACTCATGGCGGAACTAACCTGTGGCGATCGGTGGCCAGCAAGACACAAGCGAAGACGGACCTGCCCCAGCCAAACAGGGGGAGTTGGATTATCTTACAGTCAAGGGCTTCCGCAGCATCAAGTCAATCGAGAAGTTAGAGCTTCGACCGATCAATGTCCTGGTAGGAGCTAATGGCTCGGGGAAGTCGAATTTCCTGGAGGTCTTCGCATTTCTGCGATTCCTGAGACAGGGACATCTCGTTGTCTACACCGACCGCGCTGGCGGCGCTGAGA
>JAFAHT010000488.1 GCA_019237095.1 Planctomycetaceae bacterium | reverse complement strand
ACTCTGTCGAGCGTTCTCGGCCGTTCACGCCGCCCGGTCGGATTTTCGCGACGGGTAGGCGAATTCATCGATGAACTGGCGGATCGAGCCCACAACGTAACGCTGCTCGGCGTCGGTCAACTCCGGGTAAATGGGCAGGGCGATGGTTTCGCGAGCAGCCGCCTCGGAGTGGGGAAAGTCGCCGGGTTTATACCCCAGCGAGGCGAAGCAGACCTGCAAGTGGAGCGGGATCGGGTAGTAGATCTCGGAACCGATCTTCCGCGCAGTGAGGTAGTCCCGGAGCGAGTCACGGAGGAAGGCCGGAACCCGGATGACGAACTGGTTGTAGACGTGGAAATTGCCCTGCCGCTCGATCGGCAGGCCGACCATTTCCTCCAGACCATGAGAAGCAAACAGGTTGCGGTAGCGGTCGGCAACATCCCTGCGCAGGCTGGTCCAGGCATCGAGGTGTCGCAGCTTGACTCTGAGCACGGCTGCCTGAAACGCGTCGAGCCGCGAATTGAAACCGACCTCGTGGTGATGGTACTTGGGCTCCATGCCGTGGACGCGAAGTCGGGTGATCCGCCGCGCGAGCTGAGGATGATTCGTCGTGACCATGCCGCCGTCGCCGAAGCCCCCCAGGTTCTTGGAGGGATAGAAGCTGAACGCGGCGACGTCGCCGAGCGTCCCGGCCCGGGTGCCATGATAGGCTGACCCGATCGCCTGGGCGGCGTCTTCCAGAACCGTCAGCCCATGCCGCCGGGCGATCTCCTGGATCGGACCCATCTCGGCGACCTGGCCGAAAAGATGCACCGGAATGATCGCTTTCGTTCGCGGTGTGATCGCCGCCTCGATTCGCACGGGGTCAATGTTGAAGGTATCGGGCTCGATATCGACGAAAACGGGCTTGGCACCGGTCCGCCAGATCGATCCTGCCGTGGCAAAGAAGGTGTAGGGCGTGGTGATCACCTCGTCTCCAGGCCCGATGTCGATGGCCAGAAGCGGCAGCAAGAGCGCGTCTGAACCCGAAGCACAACCGATACCGCTTGCGGCGCCGCAATAGTTGGCCACCTCGGCTTCGAGCCTGGTGACTTCCGGTCCGAGCACGAACATCTGGCTCTCGAGAATCCCGCGGACGACCGGCTCGATCTCATCGCGGATCGACTGGTACTGTGCCTTGAGATTGAGGGCGGGAACACTGACAGGATCATGGAAAAGGCTCATCGGCGATCACTCCTTCGATGCCTCTGCCAGTACGCATGTACGCGTACGTGTGCGAAATGCACTTGAGGGTTGAACCGAGGCATCTCCCTCTTCGGAGAAGATCGGATGACGCACGCTAGTTCTTCGCTGAGTTTGTGTCAATGGCGACTGGCGGGCCGCGACTTCAGGAATGATCCGACCGACAGGTCCTTTATCGCTGACCGACCATCGGAGCGTAACGCTCGTTGATCTCGTCACTTGAGACAACCACGGGGGCCACCTCGCCGCGCTCGAGCTCACCGATCCGGGCAGCCACCAAGGCGTCGAGCAAGGGATGAGGTCCCAGCGGAGGGCCGAGCCGGAACTCGACACCGGGGTGGCGCCGGCTCAGCTCCTCCCTGGCCCTCGTCAGGTCTCTGAGCAGATGGACACCGGCGGAGAGAAGGTAAGGAACCATCAAGACACGCGTCGCACCGCGGGCCGCGCACCGGCTTCCCCCGGTGGCGATGTCGGGCTCGGCCAGCTCGAGGAAGCATGCCTCCACGATCGGATGCTCGCCCTGCGCCGAAAACCGCGCGGCCATCGCGTGCAGGTCGTCATTGGCTGGCTGGTGCCGGCTGCCGTGGGCGATGAGGAGGACCGCAGTTTGTGTTGGAGTCTCTGCCATCGCGGCCCGGTCTCAGCCGGTGATCTTGGGATGTGAAGTGAAAGGGGATCTTCAATTCGACGAGAGTACTCTTGATTCGCTCCGTGCTTTATTCTACGAAGGGACATCGTGAAAGGCGCCCCTGCGATGCGCCCCCCGCAACTGGGCGTTCGAATCACCTCGGCATCACAAACGCAGCGCGGACTGGCGGGGGCATGGGCGAGTCGACGCCGCGGACCGCCTTCCAGATGATCTCGTTGAAGAGCAGATCATCGGCGCGGTCTTCGATCTCGAGGTTGAGCCGCTGAGAGAGCTCGGCCATGGGGGCACGCGCCGCGTTCTTGGCGTTGATGTCCACGCGGGCCGGGCGGTGGACATAGGGCAGGAAGTCGGCCTGGGCCGTGAATGAGCCGAACATCGGCCGGGCCGAGGCGTCGAACTGGCTCATCGGTTCCAGCCCCAGGATGAGCTCCATGGTCCTGAGCATCGACGAGGTGCTGTACATCGATGAATCGACTGCGTGCCGTTTGACGTACGGGCTGATGGCGAGGGCCACGGTGCGGTGAGCGTCCACATGATCCGAACCGTTCTGCGCGTCGTCCTCGACCACGAA
>JAFAHT010000204.1 GCA_019237095.1 Planctomycetaceae bacterium | reverse complement strand
CTTGTGCACCGCCTGGCGCACAAACGCACCACTTGGCTGGAATGCCCAGATCCGATTTAATGTCATTTTTCCTCAACAACAGGTTTGTGGAAGCCGGCTCCGTCCGGCGATGTTTCTCGCCCGCCTCCACGCTTGAGAAAGAGCCCTTTTCATGGCCAAGACGACAAAACCGCCGGGCGCCACGCCCGCGGCCAAGGCACCGTCGAAGAAGAAGTCCGGAAGCATGGCGGGCGATACGCTCAAGGCCAAGCAGGCAGCCGCCGGCCCGGCGCGTCAACCCGGCGTCGAGAGGCGCAAGAACCATCCGCTGCGAGCCAAGAATGGCCACATCCATGTGTTGCTCACCCAGCCCGTGCCGCACGTCGGTCAGCCAGGCGAGCTGGTCAACGTCCGACCCGGCTTCGCGCGCAATTACCTTCTTCCCCAGGGCCTGGCCACATTCGCCACGCCGCACAACCTGCTGATCGTCGAAAAGCACCGCCAGCGACTCAAGAAACAGGAAGAAGCGCGTCGCGCCGACCTTCAGAGCCTGGGCGCTCAGATCGTCCAGCGGTCCCTCACCATCGAGGCCAACGCCAACGAGGAGGGGCACCTCTACGGCTCGGTCAACGCCGACCAGATCGCCGCCGCGCTCAAGTCCGAGGGTTTCCCGATCGAGACCGAGTCGGTTCGTATCGAGGGACCGCTCAAGGACCTGGGACTCTACACCATCAAGATCCACCTGGCCCAGGACATCGACACCGAGGTCAAGCTCTGGGTCGTCCCTACCCACACCGACGAAGCAGCGCCCTCGGCCTGACCGATCGGCCCGCAGCCAAACCTACACCGCAATACAGCTACCAGAGCGGGTCTTGGACCCGCTCTTTCTTATTGACTTCTCCTTCGGAACGATCTGAGATAATATTCCGACATTGGCATGTGTTCAAAAAATTCAATGACAAGATTGGAATCTTGTCCCACCGTCTTCGGCCCCGGCGCACGTGGCCAGTTTCTTGCATCTGTGTTTCGGCCCCGCTCGACAGTTCTTTTGCCATTTTTTCTTGGCTCCGCGCGCACGCACCGGCCATGGGAAACGGTTTCCGTACCGCAGGCCCGGTGCCTCGGATTTTCCGACTTTTTGCCGATACCAACGCTCCGCACGAACCGATACGATTGTTCAGAGCGATCGTCGCTGCTCCGCAGTCGTCTGATCGCGCGCCGGCACCTGTACGGCACCGGTTCGGATAGAATGATCATGACGGATTTGCCGGACCATCGCTGGGATTCTGGTCTGGTGCTCCGCATGGCACAGGGGCTTTGGGGAGAATCGCGCGGCATGGCGTCTCAACCATCTGGCTTCGACAACGGCAAGGGAGGAGGCGGTGGCAACGGCAACGCCCCGTTCTCGGGCGCGGGCGACAGCGCGCTCGCCGACCACCTGCCGCCACAGAACCTCGAGGCCGAACGCTGGCTGCTGGGCGGTATCCTGCTGGACAACGAAGTTCTCCATGAGATCGCCCAGTTCCTGACTGCCGACGATTTTTACAGGGACGCGCACCAGGTCATCTATCGCGCGATCAGCGAGCTGTACAGTGCCGGCAAAGGCGTGGACGCCGTGACGCTGGCCGACGAACTGACCCGCCGCGATCAGTTCAAGCAAATCGGCGGCGACGAGATGCTTCTCGAGATCGCCAATAGCGTGCCCCACGCGGCCAACGCCAGGTATCACGCCGAGCTCGTCCGCCAGAAATCGATCAGCCGCCAATTGATCCAGAGCGCCACCGAGATCATCCGCGAAGGTTACTCCAACCTCTTCACGGCGCAGCAGCTTCTGGAGTCGGCAGAGCAGAAGATCTTCACCATCGCCGAGGACCAGACCCGGGGAGAGACGCACGAGCTCAAGGAGATTCTCGAGAAGGCGATGCACCTGATCGAGAAGCGCGCCGTCGAGAAACATCCCGTGACCGGGGTCGGCTCGGGCTTCCTCGACCTCGACGACCTCACCAACGGCTTTCATGCCGACCAGCTCATCATCATCGCTGCCCGGCCCAGCATGGGAAAAACGTCCCTCGCCTTGAATATCTGTGAGTTCGCCACTTTGAGTCAGAACGTGCCGGTCCTGATGGTAAGCCTGGAGATGGCGGATCTCGAGGTCACCGAACGGCTGCTATGGTCTCGGTCGCGGGTCGACAGCCACAAGCTGAGAAAGGGTTACGGGCTTGACCATCGTGAGCTGAGCAAGCTGGGGAAGGCCTACGTCGAACTGGAAAAAGCCGCGTTCTTCATTGATTCGACACCCGCCCGGAACATGCTCCAGATCACGGCCTCGGCACGCCGGCTGAAGCTGCGCAAGGGGCTCGGGCTGATTGTGGTCGACTACATCCAGCTCATCGATGCCGAGGAACCACGCGATAGCCGCCAGGAGCAGATCGCCAGGATCAGCCGGCGGCTCAAGACCCTGGCGCGCGAGCTGCACGTGCCGGTGATTGCCCTGTCCCAGCTCAACCGGGCCGTGGAGAGCCGCGAGGACCGCCGGCCCCGCATGGCCGACCTTCGCGAGTCCGGGGCCATCGAGCAAGATGCCGACATTGTGCTCTTGCTTCATCGACCCGACTACTATGATGTCAACGACCAGCCTGGCCTGGCCGAGGTCATCGTGGCCAAGAACCGCAATGGCCCGACCGGCAGCGTCAAGCTGACCTTTCTCAAGAACCTGACCCGGTTCGAGAACCTCTCCACCCTGGCCGAGCCGCCAATCGACGCGGGCAGCCCGTACTGATCGCGCCGGCCCCGGCCCATGCCACGCGCCCGGGTCATTCCGAGATATCGACGTCCGACTCCGACCAGTGCAGCAGATCGCGCGGCGGCCAGGGCTCGTCGGGAGGCAGCCATGGGGGCCTGGGCTCAGTTTCCCTGAACACGTAGGGAGCAATCGCCCGGCGAATCGCGTCCCGATCAGTCAGCCGCCCGCGCTCGGGAAGGTCGAGCAGGCCGGCGGCATCGTAGACGTCCGGCAGCTCCGGCATATCGAGCCGGCCGAACGCGGCCCGGATTCCGTCGCGGCCGACCCCCAGGCGGGCGGCGACCTCCTGCGCCCGGTCCAGCCGCCTCAGGTGCCGACGCTGCCAATCCGCGCGGTCGAGCAAGAGCCAATGGGCACGCAACGACTGCAACGCGAGAATCGGGAACTTCTTCTCCTCCGCGCGCGACAGCGGGGGCACCCAATTTCGCCAGAGCAGATCGACTCGGGGACAGTTCAGCACCAGCAGGACCGCCATCAAACCGATGACCCCTATTGTCCCCAGACGGCTGATGGGAGCGATCGGTCGCAGCACGGCCGGTCGGCTGCCGGGCGAGCGCGGGCCGGAACACCAGCCGGCGACGAACAGAACGGCCCCGATCTGCGGCACGACGTCGTACCATGGCACGATCATTCCCAGGCTGATTGTTCTGAGAGAACGAAACGGCAAGTAGCCGCGAACGGTCCACTCGACCAGGTAGCTTCCCAGCACCAGGGCCGCCCCGGCGCATTCCAGCGGGTTGAACGCGCGGATTCCCTGGTCTCGCCCGCGGTGGAAAGTCCACAGGCCGAGCAAGATCAAACTGAGCATCGCCCCCTGGGCCGGCGTCGTCTGCACCTTGAGCCCGAGGTTGCCCAGAATCAGGTTTTCGGGGATCGCCTGGGCCGTATGGAGCAAGCCCTCGACCGGACGTGCCGCCTCGCCGGGCGTCCGCCCGTGGAAGCTGACGGTGCTGTCGATCTTCCCCCCGCCCAGGGCCATGGCCGTCAGCAGCGCCAGGACCGACGCGCACAGGGGGACCGCGGCGGCCAGGCGGCATCGCCGGCGACCGTCCAGCCAGAGATAAACCGCCGCGACCGGCCCCGCCATGTAACCAATCGTCCAGAACCAGCCGGCAAGAGCCGCCGAGATCGCGGCGAGCACCAGGGCCGCGATGGAGGGCCGCCTGCGCCAGCACTGGGCATACCAGAGGGTCGCCAGGATGCCGAACCCGGCCCACAAGGTCTGCCCGGCCGAGTACCAGCAGGCCGGAGACGCCATCACCGACGTCGTGCCCACGGCGGCCATCGCGGCCAGGCCCAGGCCGGCACGCCCCGTTTCCCGGGCAACCAGGCGAGCGGTCATGAGCATCACGGCCACGAGGATGCCGTAGGCCGCCTGGGCCAGCACCGCGGGTAATTTCACCAGCGAGCCCGACCAGGCCACCAGGGCCCAGGTCAAGACGCGCCAGGCCGGGACGATGTGCGCGTTGTGCGGCACGAACAGGTTCGCCAGGGTCCGGGGCAGGGTTCGCGACGCCGCCACGTAGGCGAAGTCATCGCCGTAGAGCCGGTAGATGGCGGACGGGTCGCGCGGAATGTGCGCGCGGCGCATCCCGGCGATCGGATCGAAGAACAGAACCCATGGCGCGGCCGCGATGAGTACCGCCAGCAGGACCACGCCAGCGTGGCTGACAGGTCGCTCGAGCCACGCGATCGAGGGAGATCCGGTCAGGGATACCGCGCGCTTCGTCACTTCACGGTCTCTTCATATCGGGTTGGGGTGAAACCAGGAGCGTCAGCTCGGCGATCGTGAACTCGCAGGGACGGTTGTCCGGCTGGATCCGGATCTGCGCAACCTGGTCGTCGACCCAGACCGTCGTGGTCCGATCGGGCCCGGTGGGAAGGCTCCAGTTGCCGTACTGCTGCTCGGCCGGGAAGTCCCGCTGGCCGGGTCTGCGCCAGGCCATCCGGAAGCGCGCGGGGGAGCCGTCGGTTCCGGCGTGAGAATACCGGATCCGGATGCCGCAGACAAATACGGGCGCGGGCAGATCGAAGCGGACCCACGGGTCGATTCCCGTGACCTCGACGCGGCCGTCGTTCCACCGGGCGAGGCGAACGTCGGCGGGAAGGAGTTTGACGGCTTGCCCTTGAAAAGCCGGGTCCTCCTGGAGCGATTGGAACTTCCCAATTCTCCCTCGCTGGAGCAGCATCAGCGCCTCGTGCAGGCTCTCTTGCGAAGGGTGGAGGAACGGCGTGTACCGGCGGACCAGCCGGAACAAGGGAGTTCCTGCCGCCAGGTCACGATCGAACGCTTCGGCCTGGGCGTGCACGTTGACGCCTGCCGCCCAGCCCGCCTCGGTATTCGGCCAGAGGAGAACGCAAGCCCCTGTGAAGAGTGCCATCGGGATGAAATTTCGTGTGACCCTGTGGCCGTAACCGGCGAAGACGAAGAAAACCACCAGGAGCGCCGGGATCGCCAGCGTCGTGTACCGTGGCTGGAGGCCGGCCAGCACGTCCTCTCCCGATCGGCCCCAACCCGAACCGAGCGCCAGCGAGACCACCGCAGCCAGCACGCAGGCCAGACCCTCGATCCTTGTCCGTTCACCGGGCTCACAAAACCAGGCCCGCGTCAGGACACCGACCGACCCCAGCAAGAGCGTGATAACCGCCAGCCCCGACCCCGGCCACAGGCTTGCCCCGGGCTCGCCGAGGCTCATTGCCAGAAACTGGACCGTGGTCCGCAGCACAGCCCACGCCCCGCCTGGCGCGGCGTGATGCCTCGGGGCGGAGTAGCCACGCAAGTAGAGCACCATCAGCACCAAGGCGGGCAGCGAAAGAGCCACGATTTGGAGAGCGCGCAAGCGGCCGCCCCGGGCCTTCGTGAACAGAACTCCCGCGGCCAGCGACCAGAACCAGATCGTCAAGGCCGGGATAAACGCCAGACCGCCCGCGTTGCACAAAGGCATGAGGCTCACGCATGCCGACGCAACGGCCAGGCTCCCCAGGCCCGGAATGCCGCGGCTGCGGACCACCAGGGCGAGCACCATTCCCAGCACGACGACGGGTAGGACATACGTGATCTGGATGCTCCAGAGCAAGTTCTCGTGCTGCCCCAGGTTGAGCAAGGCGATCGGCAGAAAGGCATCGGCGTGATGGTAACCGCCGCGGCATCGGTGTGCAGCCTGGACCAAGACCGCGGCCAGAGCCGCCAGCAGGCCGACGATCAAGAGCATGACCGGACGAGGGTCGGCCTCGGTGAGGCGAAATGTGCCCAGCAGGATCAGCCGGGCCAGCGGGATCCGGTGCTCGCTGTGCTGGGACCACAGCCACGCGAGCGTCACCGGCTGGGCCCCGGTGAGCTGGGGGATCACCGCGTAGTCATCCCAGCGCGGAACATCCGGTCCGAACCGGATCACGTAAAGAAGGCCCACCGCCAGCATCGCGGCCCAGATTGTCCAGACGAATAAGCCCGTCCCGAGCTCGCAGCGCGACGATCCGGTCGTGCTCGTCGTGATCGAGGGCTCAGGCAGTGTCGTTCTCTTCGGGATGCTGGACGCGATCAGCAATTGGGAACTCCCAGGAAAACCGATCGTACGTGCATTGTTTTCCCAGCGTCAATCACCGGCGCTTCGCGCGGCCGTTGGTGCCGGCGCCCGCCTTTTGGAGGCCCTGGGCCTCACGCAACATGGCCAGCGCCTCTTGACGGGTGCCCTCGGCGGCGGACTCGCCGCGGAGCATGAGGGCCAGCTCGTGCACGCGATCGTCGTCGCTCAGGGGGGTGATCGTGGTTGTGGTTCGTCCGCGCTCGGTCTGCTTGCGGATGACCCACTGACGCCGCGCGTAGCAAGCAACCTGGGGCAGGTGGGTGACGCAGACGACCTGGTGATGCAGCGCCAGCTCGGACAGCGTCTTGCCCAGGGCCGCGCCCAGCCGGCCGCCGACTCCCGTATCGATCTCGTCGAGAACCAGTGTCGCGACCCGATCGGTGCAGGCCAGCACCGTCTTGGCCGCCAGTGTGACCCGGGACAGTTCGCCCCCCGAGGCGATCTTCCTCAGTGGCCGCGGCGCCTCGCCCGGGTTGGCGAGGAAAAGCATCTCGACGCAGTCGGCCCCGTATTCGGGGGGCGAGGAAGCCGTCGGGTCGTCGCCCAGGTCGCGGGTCTCGACCTCGACCGTGAGCCGTGCTTTCTCCAGGCCCAGCGGCTTGAGCCGCGACTGGATTGCCCGGCCGAAGTCCCGGGCCGTCTTCCGCCGCGCGGCCGAAAGCGCGGCCGCGGCAGATTTGAGCGCCTGGAACGCCTCGGCCAGGGGTGCGTCCAGGTGCTCCAGGTCCTCTTCGTCCCGCTCGATCGAGGACAGCTTGGCCTCGGTCTCGACTCGCCGCGCGGCCAGTTCGTCGGCCGTGCAATGGAACCGCGCCGCCAGGCGCCGGTAGAGCGCCAGCCGAGCCTCGATCTCCTCGAGCCGGGCCGGGTTGTCCTCCCAGCTCTGACCCATTTCGCGCAGGCTGTAGGCCACCTCGCGGGTCTCGTCGGCCAGCCGCTCGAGGGTCGCGGCGGCCCCGGACAGCTCGGGCACCGAGTCCGCCAGGGGCTTCAGGCTGCGCGCGACCCGCTTGAGGATCTCCTGGGCGGAATGATCCGCCTCGTAGAGCAGGTCATAGCCCTCGGCCGCGGCCGCGCGGAGCGCCTCCGCGTTGGCCAGCAGGTGCGAGTCGCGCACCAGCTCGTCGTGCTCGCCCAGCCTGGGATCGGCCCGGGCCAGCTCGTCACGCTCGAACTCGAGCAGGGCCCGCTCGCGCTGCCGCGCCTGGGTTGCGTCGAGCAGGGCCTGGCGCTTGCGCCGCAGGCCGTCGTGGGCGGCCCGGGCCCGGCGATACGCCTCGAGCGGCTCGTCCAGCGCGCCGAAGGCGTCCAGCAGGTCGCGCTGGCGGTCGGGATCGAGCAAGGCCCGTCCCTCGTTCTGGCCGTGGATGTCGACCATCTGCTCGCCCAGGCGCTGAAGAGTCGCGATCGTCACGGGCATCCCGTTGACCTGTGCAGCGCTGCGGCCCTGAGAGAAGACTCGTCGCGTGACGATCAGCGCGTCCTCGTCGAGCACCCCGCCGAGGATTGTTTCGAGCTCTCCTCGCAGCGCCTGGTCCTCGATCTCAAAGACCGCCGAAGCCCGGGCCTCTGCCTTGCCCGCCCGGACCAGGTCGGCCGAGGCCTTCCCTCCGAGCACCAGCCCGAGCGCCGTGAGCAGCAGGCTCTTCCCCGCCCCGGTCTCCCCCGTCCAGGCGCAGAACCCCCCCTCCAGCTCGACCTGGACGTCCTCGATCAATGCCAGGTTCTGTACCGAAAGCTCTCGCAGCACGTTTCAATCGTTTCAATCCGCTCCCGGCGATGAAGCCGGGAGGAATAGACCTCTCCGTTTCTGTTCGCCCCGCCCCGTCAACCATAAAACAGCATGCACGATTGTGGCGATCGCCCAACAGACAATGAAGAGGATTGGCAAAGGCCTGGATAGCACCCATGCACGCCATGTTGTATCACCCTCCAGAGCCTCGCTGCTACAAACAATCCAAAGAATTGATGCCACCAAACCTAAGCCGGAGATGCCGGTCTTGAGCGGCTCTGTCCTGGCAACTCCCAATGCCCCCACCAAGATGCTGCTCGGTGTCAAGAACAACTCGGTGATAGATTTAAGATCAACAGTCATGGTATTTGTCTCCAATGGGGTCCATCCTGGCACGTAAGCGTTCACACCCTGGAACCCCGGAAAACAAGCGGTTTTCGCACTCATCGACAACAGTGAAACCCCGGTTTTACGAATGTCGGACTCTCTCGAACCCTCTGTTTTTCCTTATCCCGACCCGTGAACGCCTACCCTGGCACGAAGAGCGCAATGATCCGCTGAATCGATAAGGGCCACAAGAGGATACCAACCGCGCAACGAGAAACCTAAACAGGGGAGGCTGGGACGATCATCCACGCCTCGCTTGCATCGACAACCGCCTCCGCACTGAATTACGCACGTAATACCGTGCAAATCGTGGAACTCATAAAAAACATGGAATGACATAAAGCCAGTAAGAACTCCAACTTACGGAAAATGGCCCCCTCGTTTCTTGTGATGGTGAGGATTGTGCTCTCCTCATCATGAGTCACGCTCCGGCGTGACGTTCTTTTTGAAAGCGTTGCAAAAGACGCTTGATCTCCTCTTCAATTCCGGTGGCCTCCTCGAGGCCCATGCCCGGGTGCTCGACGAGCACGGCCCCGATCCGCTCGGCAAGCTCCCTATGATCAGCCTGATTCAGGATGGCCGACAGGTCGATCCGTTGCAACAGCCCTTTGGTCACGGGTCGCTTGGCGTCGGAAAAACTCAGAGCCCGGATGACCTCGAGTGTGGTCGGATCATGGCAAAGCGCGCAGAGTACGGCCGCCTCGATTGCCGACGCGCAGGGCAGCAGGTAGCAGGTATCGTCGAGCATGACCGGCCGCCCGTCAACGGGTCCGACAGCCTGGAAAACCGGAGTGCGGTAGAGCCCGGATACGGCCACCTTGAAGGGAGCAAAACTGTACGGCCCCACGCCGAACATGGCGAAAGGGGGCTGGCCGCGGTAAATCGAGGATTTCCGGCCCGCGAACCGGGATGCGTGGCTCTGGAGGTAACTCCAGAGCTTTGGAGCGCTCTGCTCGAGCACCAGGGTCGGCTGGCCGATCCGCTGCTGGGTGACTATGAGCACACGGCGGGGGCGATCCGCCGCGGGCTTGCGGAGATCGGTTCCCTTCAACAACGGGTAAACGAACTGCGGCTCGACGTCGACCTCATGGCCCAGCCGGTTGCGATAAGTGTGCGACTGGCCGTCTGCCACCAGTTCCACAACCGCCGCGACATCGTGCTTGATCCCCTGCCGCCAGGTCAGTGGGCAAGATCCCAGGGCAAACGCGTGCCGCGCGACCGCGCTCGCGTCGGCGATCAGCCGGCCCTGGTAGAAACCCAGCGCCCCGCGCGGCTGAGCCGCGTCGAGCGTGGCGAACACGGGGACACGCGTCTGTCGTTTTTCAACCGGCTCACCCAGGGTCACCCGCAGCAAGCAGGCGCCCACCGCGGCGCCGAACCAGCGCGCGGCGTCGATCTCGTGGATCGAGGCTTCCGCGATTGGCAGCCCCCGGTGGTGGGCGAACTCGAGAACGGCACGTGCGGCCGAGGTCTTGCACAAGAGTGCGATCGTCGGCTGCTCTTCGGCCAGTTCCTCGAGCAGCTTGATCCAGACCGCCTCGGCAAGGTCGAAGTTGGAGCTCCCGGTGCGGGCCTCGATGCCCGGCAACTCCTTGAGGTTCCGCTTGCTGGGAACGTTGCCGCTGTCGAGTTTTCCCAGCGCGGCGGCGGTGATCCAGGGAGGGTTGCCCACGACCAGAAGAGGGCCCCGGTCGCGCCAGCGCAAGCCCGCACGCAGGTCAAGGTCGAAAAGATTGGCGCGGAGGATGTCGACTCGCGAGCCGGGATGCTTGCCGGCCAGCGACCGCGCCATGGTCCAGTAAGGTTCCTGGATCTCGATGCCGATCAGCTCGCGCGGGGGTGCTTCGTGCTCGAGCAGGGCCTGGAGAAACGAGCCACTTCCACAGGTCGGTTCGAGGATGCGGGTCCAGCGCGAGGCGATTGGCCCGAGTGTATGCAGGACCGCGTCAACCAGGTCCCGCGGGGTCTGGAAATCGCCCAGGTCCCCTCGCCCGTGGTCCAATCGTCGCATTGCGGTTCAAGCGCTTCCGCCGCCCCGCGGCACTGGCTGCTTGCTTACTTCACCTTGGACCCAGGCACACACTCGGCATCGTCAGGGGTCAGGATGATGACCTTTTCTCCCGAGGTGGCCGCCAGGAGCATGCCGTTTGAGGTCTCGCCGCGGAGCATCACCGGCGCCAGGTTGTCGACGATCACGATCAGCTTGCCGACAAGTTGCTCCGGTGTGTAATGCTGGCGAATCCCGGCCACGATCTGCTTTTGCTGGTCGCCCACGTCCACTTGCAAGAGCAAGAGCTTGTCTGCGTTGGGATGGGGTCTGGCCTCGACGACCTTGGCGACCCGGAGCTCCAGCTTGGCGAAATCGTCGTAGGTGATCACGTCGGCCATCGTCGAAAATCCCTCGTAGGGTGTCGTTCACAGGTTCGAGAAGACACCTTGATTGTGCCTGGAAGCGCGCGCAAATCCAATGCGGGACCACGAAAGAGGAACTCCCGTTCGGGATCGTTCCAAAAGACAACGCGATGCCTTTCCTCACTGAAGAGGCGTTCCAGCGCCGTGTGGATTTGGTTCAGGTCGCTCATGGAACTCACCAGAGCCGGGTTACGCCATACGCATCGAGAGCCGAGTCCGCACTCACGATTGGGATTTGTTCCACCAACGTCTGGGTGATGAGCATCCGGTCGAACGGGTCTTTGTGCCCCGGCGGGAACGGCAACCCGATCAACCGGGCCGTTGTGTGGGCAGGATCGGCAGGATCTGAAAACCGTACTGGTTCAGCCCGATGTCGATGAACTCCTCGTAGGGCCGGTTCA